>JAAFHO010000116.1:0-2968 GCA_013297575.1 Chitinophagales bacterium | reverse complement strand
CGTTGCGCCTCAATACGATATTTGAACCCACCACCGTACTAAGATTAAAAGATGCTGACATTGAAGGTAGTGGTAATTTGCGTATTATCAATAGCCTCAACTGGAATGGCGGCACGATTGACGTACCCATGCGCGTTTTGGAAAATGCTACTGCTATTATTCGGGAAAATGACAAAAGACCCATTGTATCAGCACCGTTTACCAATGAAGGAGACATTACATTAAATGGTGGTATCATAGAACTCAATACCAGTTTATTTAAAAATGGGGGCAACTGGAATGTAGATTCCGACGAAGATGTCATTATTGATGGTTATACCGCTTTTCTCAATAATGGTATTTTCTCCATTTGCGGCAACCAACCGATCAAAATCTCCTTTAACGTACCTTTTAACAATGGCCCATCAGGTACATTTAAAGGTCAAGGTAGTTATACATTCAACGCCGGATTTAGCAATGATGGGATTATAGCACCTGGTTGTTCTCCTGGCATTTTAACGATCCAAGATAATTTCAACATCGCAAAAGGTATTGATATTGAGGTGGAAGGCGATCAATTAGGCCAATTCGATCAACTGGTCGTGAATGGCAATATGACGGCTGGTGGTATTTTAAATGTGATTGTGGCTAATGGAACTGCTGTAAATGGAAGTATTAAAATCATCCAAACAACGGGTACTTTTACAGGCACTTTCAGTCAAGTTAATATGCCACCAAATTATACGATTCAATACCAAACCGATGGTGTTACGCTCACTTCAGACGGTAGTGTAAATACATTAACACTGGATAATCAGTCGACAATTACCATAAATCCAACTTTAGCAACCAATGAAGTCCGTTTAGATTTCAAAGCCGTAAATGTACAAGCCGCAGGGATGATTGAAATATATAGCATAGAAGGCCAATTGGTGCGCCAAATTAATCCAAGTAGCAATATGGCTATCATTCCTGTTTCCGATTTACCATCAGGTACATATGTCATTCGGATGAATCAATTGCCCAATTGGCGTGGAAGATTTAGTAAAATATAAAAGTGAATGGGCAGAATGGTACTGAGAAGTATCATTTAGCATTTTTTCCAACACAGCGGGCTCGTTACTACTATTTAGTGTAGTAACGGGCTTTTTTTGTAGTAATAATAGGCTTTTATGGTTTTAAATCTATAATTTCAAGTGCTTCCCAAATAATAATGGATGTTTATGTTAAAAATATAACTAAATAAATACTAAATTTGCAACGTATTTTGCTGTCCTACTTTTGGGATTGACCTAGACAAAAAATGGTTACTCCATATTGGACTTCTGCTGTTTAATGACCCGTACACCATCAATTTTATTTCAAAAATGACGATATCTCTTTACATTCCACTACTTTTTTCAGTAAGCGTAGAAGTATATTATATGCTCTTCATGCTGGGTATTCCAACTTTTTTCTTTTGGCGTTGGCTATTTAAGAAATGGATAAAAGTGGATCAGACCAGAAAAATTGCAACTTGGATAGCAACAATATTAGTGACTCCATTGATATACGTCGGGATGGTCATAGGCATCATTGGTATCCTTTGCTACTACCCTTCCAGAGCATTCGATCAACAAAAGTGGCTGACGGAAAAAGATACACGTTACGAACTCTCCGAGGATATTATTGAAACCAATCTATTGATCGGAAAGACGCACGAGGAGGTTCGGCAACTACTGGGAAACGACGGCAACAACAATCAAAGCAATCATTGGGTTTACTATTTGGGTTGGCCACCAAGTTTTTTTGGAAATGACGCACCCGAGGCAATACGTATTGAATTTGAGGATGATAAAGTGGTTAATGTAAGGTAATTATAACACACAAATTTACATAATAAATAAAACTTAAACAATATGAACAAGCTATCCATCGTACTATTATTAGCAGCAGCCCTTTCCAGTTGCAAAGACAAAATTGACTTTGAAGAAGGTACTCCAAAATGTATTCAAGATAGAATTAAGGCCATCAATAAATCCTCAATTTGCACCGATCCCAAAGTATATGAATATATGTTTCAAGGGGCAACTGTTTTCGCAATGTATATGGGGAGTTGCGGCGCAGATATATCCACAGAAGTAATTGATTCCGACTGCAAAACTATTGGATTTTTAGGCGGCTTTAGTGGCGTTACAAAAATCAATGGAGAAGAATTTTCAAATGCAAAGTTTGTTAAAACAGTTTGGGAAAAATAAAGACTCACCATAACAATAAACCACCAATTAATGGTTCATTTATTTACAAAAAACACCTAAAATATGCAAGCCCAAATAAGCATCATTACCATTTTAACCTTAGTCCTCGCTTCATGTAGCCAACCTACACCTGAAGCACCACCGATGCCAAAAGCATTGGAAGACAACAGTCATTCATACGATCTGGGGTCTAGTAGAAATTATAACGACTTAGTTGAAAGCCTTTACGCTGAACTATTGAAGAACAACGTGGACTTGAAACAATTAGAGGAAAATATTAAAGCACTTCGTAACAACAAAGCGGACTCCACACTATTATTTGACAAATTTAACGAGAAAAACCAGTTGTATTATAGTGCAGCAGACAGACATATTTCAACCATGAACGACTCTTTGATGCGCGACAAAATGAAGATGATGATTGCCACTAATTTGGCAAAATACAATAAGGCCATTGGAAAACATACCGAACTGACGAAAATGATAGCCGCCAATAACTTAAGCATTGAAGACCTCCATACCATGCTAAAAATCGTAAAAACGCTCCCCCTTATCGAAAAATATCAAAATGATAACCTACCGAATACAAAATCAATGGAGGGTTTTATCAAACAACAAGAAGAAACGATAAAGCAGTTGGACACATTAGTCAAAAAATAGTTGATTTTTGCCCATCGTTTCATCTAAAAATTATTAAAATCCATGCGTTATTTATCCATTATTGCACTACTCCTCTTTTTGGGCTGCGCCAA
>JAAFHO010000115.1 GCA_013297575.1 Chitinophagales bacterium | reverse complement strand
ACGCTATTCGTTTGGGTATCCCGACCAAAACCGTACATAAAATGACGGGTATTGATCCTTGGTTTATCGGTGAAATAAAGAAACTCGTAAAAATGGAGGATCGCCTGCTCAAGTTCAATGTAGCAGAGGATATTCCTTATGATTTCTTTGTAGAACTCAAGAAAAATGGCTATTCTGATGCGCAAATTGCTTGGATTCAGCGTATTTCAGAAACAGAAGTGACGAGGGTGCGCAAACAAGTTCACGGTATTCGCCGGGTGTTTAAGATGGTGGATACTTGTGCGGCGGAGTTTGAGTCCAAAACGAATTATTTCTATTCCACCTTCGATACTAAAAACGAGAGTGTTCGTTCGGATAAAAAGAAAATTGTGGTTTTAGGCTCTGGCCCTAACCGTATTGGACAAGGTATTGAGTTTGATTACTGCTGTGTCCACGGTATTTTGGCGATCAAAGAAATGGGCTACGAGGCCATTATGGTGAATTGTAACCCTGAAACGGTCTCTACGGACTATGATTTGGCCGACAAACTTTATTTTGAACCTGTGTTTTGGGAGCATTTGGAGGAAATACTGGAGCATGAGCAACCCGATGGCGTAATTGTGCAATTGGGTGGCCAAACGGCCTTGAAACTCTCCGAAAACCTGCATAAAAACGGCTGGAATCTCATCGGTACGTCTTTCGATAATATGGATATTGCCGAAGACCGCGGGCGTTTTTCCGAATTACTAAAAGAATTGGATATTCCTTATCCTGTATTTGGTGTAGCCACCGATGTGGACGAAGCATTGGAGATTGCTAAAAAAACGCCTTATCCGCTGCTCGTGCGTCCTTCGTATGTATTGGGTGGACAAGGGATGCGTATCGTGATCAACGACCACGAATTGGAACGCCACGTATTGAGTATTTTTAAGCATTTGCCCGATAACCGCGTCTTAATTGACCAGTTCTTAGAGCGCGCAAAAGAAGCCGAAATTGATGCCATTTGCGATGGCGACGATGTACATATCATGGGCATTATGGAGCATATAGAGCCAGCGGGTATCCACTCCGGCGATTCTTGCGCTATGTTGCCACCGTATAGCCTTGGCCCGATTGTGATACAAACGATGTGCGACCATGCTGAAAAAATTGCAAGGGCGTTGAAAATCAAGGGTTTGATCAATATTCAATTTGCGATCAAAGACGACCAAGTGTATGTGATTGAGGCCAATCCTCGCGCATCGCGTACTACGCCATTTATTGCAAAAGCCTACGGTGTACCGTACCTTAATATTGCTACTAAGGTGATGATGGGGACGCATAAACTCAAGGATTTTGAAATGATTAATAAATTGGATGGTTATGCGATTAAGATTCCGGTCTTCTCGTTTGATAAATTCCCCGGTGCCGATAAACGACTTGGCCCTGAAATGAAATCAACGGGTGAGGCGATTCAGTTTATTAAGGATTTGAAAGACCCGTATTTTAGGGAATTAGATCGGAATAGGAGTATGTATTTGTATCAATAGACCGCAGGTTCGTTCATCGTAATACAATGAATACCGCCACCGCCTAAATTTACCGCCAGTACATCCAGCGGAATAATTTTTTTATCGGGAAATGCCTTTTGTAAAATAGCCTTTGCTGCCTCGTCGCGCTGTTTTATGCTTAAATCTGCGCCTTCTTTCCAGTATTTCGGAATGATTACACAGCCATTAGCAATTGTGAAATTGAGGTAACTCGATGCGGCCATTACTTGTACGGGCTTGCCTTTGGGGAAAATAGAACCGTCCTGATAATCAAAAGTGCTGATCATTTCATAAACGGCATCGCCAGGTTGCATGGTTTTTACGATAGGATAGGGCAAGGGAATGCGAACGATCGTGAAGGGTTTTCCGTCTTGATCCTTGGCCTGTTTCAATATTTGGTACGATGCTTCCAATCGGCGTGCATTTTCCTGCTCAATCGGGTCGGTTGACGTAGCATCTGCTTCGGCGAGCAGTAGGGTAGTGGGCGATACAAAACGCACGTATTCATCGGTATGTCCGTTGGTAGTCAGTACGGTATAGATGGGCTTTCCTTGGGCATCTTTCATAGGCCCTGTAAAAGTATGATCGTCTTCGCGGAGGCCATTTTTGAGCCAAATAAAATGAGAAACACCCAGCATTCGTTTAAATTCTGCTTCAATTTGCGACAAACTCATGGTTGGGTTGCGCGTCATTTCTACCGATTCGGTTAAAATAATCGTTCCGAGGCCATTTATTTCGTGGTCGCCACCTTCCGTATATATGTCCGAGGAGCGCAAAGGTGCTTTGAGTACAGCCGCAATTCGTTCGTCCAGTTTTTCGTCCAATGTTGCGAGCGAATCCCCTTTTGGCGCGTATCCCCAGGCGCTAAAATTGAAATCGGTGACGGCTAATTGGCCTTTTTCATCGACCACAAACGAAGGCCCCATGTCCCTTGTCCAAAACTCGCGGTACGGAAATTGGTACATCGTCAATTGGTCTTTTGGGATATTGTTTTCCTTAAATCGTGCTTGAACAATTTGGAGAATACTATCGGAAGGCACTACCAATTTGACCTTTGTATAGGGTAAAAGTGCCTCAATTATATCAAAAGTCGCTTGTGCATTGGGTACACCTGCTGCGTGGTCGTAATTGGACCAAAGTAGCCAAACGGCGGCAGTCTGCTCAAATTCTGCGGGGCGGTGGAGGTTTTTGGGAGGTGCGGTGCAAGCGGCAATAATGGCCAATAATGGATATAGGCGGCGAAGTGCAATTTTCATGTGTTGCTTGTTTTGTATGTTTTTACACGTATTTCAACCAAGCCTTCATATAGGCTGGATCAGACAGTGCTTTAAGGTCGTCTTTTACTTCTTTTAAGGCTTTTTTGGTTGTTTTTATATCTTGGTTGAGCCAATGATCGAGTATTGCCGTTGATTTTACCTCGTGGGGCATTCGGTTGGTAATAGAGGCAAGTTCTTCTTTTACTTGTTCCAGTTCTGCCATCAGATCGCTGGTTTGGTTGCGGAGTATTTTATTATAGGTCAATATTCGATCATCGGGCATGGCGGAGAGTTGTTCGTCATCCATCCGTTCAAATTCCATTTGCAATTGTAGCAAAGTGAGCAAATCATTACTTTCGTAAGCGGCGGTAACGCGTTGCATAATTGCTGTTTTTCGGCCCTTTTCTGATTCGTCTTTTTCCAAATCGGGGTGAAAGGTTTTTACCAAATCCATATATACTTCACGAACGGATTTGGTCACTTTTTTTGCTTCTTCAGCCCTTTTTGCTTGTTTTTTGGCTATTTTTTTGTCTTTTGCTGCTTGTCTGGCCGATTTATTACTGGCGCGATGTTCCGCTTTTTTGCGTTCAAAATCCGTTTCGTCTTCCGAGGAGGGCTGCTGGTAATTAGCGATATACTCCTTTACTTTTTCAATCGTATCGATATCAGCTTTGGGATCAAAATGGATACCATACATTTTGGTGGCCATTGCTTTCAGTACCTCTACTTGGTATGCTTCTTCTTCCTCTTTGTCTTCGTCGTAATTACCCCCGCTGTGTTTATTATAAATGTCCGCCATATCGTCGCTAAGTTTCCCTAATTGATCGCCGAGCATTTGCAGGATAACGTGTTGTATTTTTTTGCGATCCTGCGATTTTAACTGTGGATGTTCGTACATCTTATCGTACAGCCGCACGAGTTCGTAGAACTGGTTTCGGTACTCCGCTACCAATGGGCTGATCTCTTGTTTGGAGCGCGCATACACCCTTGGTACGGCTGCTTGGAAATCCTCAATCATGCCGCGCAATTCATTGATTTTTTCGGTCAGTCGGTTAAACTCCTGTTGAGGTTTGGTGAGTTTTTTTGAAAGCCCAGCAGAGATGGTGATTTGTGACATGTATATTTTATGGATAATGGCTGCAAAATTACAGTTTATCTTTTGCAAAGCGTATGAATACCTTCAAAACTACGGTTCACCTAGTATTTATACCTACTTAAACCCGTATTTATACCCATTTTTAAATTCAGGTATTTATACGGTTAATTACTATTATTAACCAATCATATCTTTGCATTGTAAATTATTAAAGGTTATTATTTTGCTTTTTAGTTTAATTAAAAATATAAATCTTACATTTTTACTTATTCTTCAACTAAAATAGTGTTCACAATTTTAAATCAATTTATATTATGCCCACCATTATCCAACACCTTGATGCTGCACTTTGGTCGTACCGAAGTCTGCTAAACAATCCAGATCTGAGCGTCTCGTTCAACGATTTGGAATTTGGCCAAGCCAACCTACTTATTGAAACTGACTACAATGGAGGGCTTACCGGTAAACTCTACGGTGATGGATTTGAACTTGAATTGAAAGGATCGATCCAATCTGGATGCCCTTCTACGCTTTGGTTCCAAGGCAAAGGTGTAGTTGACGGATCACTTTGGGTATATGATTACCTGTGTTATGCCGTACCGCAAATTCCGAATGGCGAACGCCAAGTACCTGCTTTGGTAGGGAGTGTCACACGTGCTATTCCACACCCAAATAGTCAAGGAGGAACCAACCCGGCGGGTGTCGTTGCCTCCTTCTATGCTGTACTTGCAGGACATCCTGATCTCACAAAATAATAATATAGCATGAGTACGATCACATCAGAACCCACCTGCTGTTGTTGCCAAAAGGCAGCAGTACAGCCACCTGTTATCGCTGAAGAGGTATTACTCCATAAAGAGGAGACACCTGCCAAGCAAACAGTGCGCACCATTCCTTCGTTGTTCATTAGCATATTGGTTGCGTTTTTTCCCAAATGCCCTATTTGTTGGGCTGCTTATATGAGCATGTTTGGCAGTTTGGGATTGGCCAAAGTCCCTTATATGGGTTGGTTATACCCTGTTTTATTAACTTTTTTGGGCTTGCACTTGTGGTTGTTGTTTAAAAAAGTGCCACAAAAAGGTTACGGGCCTTTTTTACTCAGTTTACTCGGAGTGTTCTTCTTCTTGGTGGAGCGCATATGGTTCTCCAACACTGAGGTATTGCTTTACACCGGAATGGTATTGATCCTTTCAGGCTCCTTGTGGAACAATTTTAACTTCAATTTTTATTCAATAAATAGATTATCTAATAAATTACAATTTAGCCATGGCTACAACAAATCTTAGGGTTCGCCGAGCAATCACTGAATTGCAAGACGATTACAAAAACGGCAATAAAAAACCATTAGAAGACCTTATGCGTGCTTGGAAAGGCATCAAAGCATTGCCGCCGGATGATCCTAATTCATTTTTCAAATTAGGTGGTTTTCACGGCGAACCGTTTAGGGGCGCAGGTTGGGGCAGCAGTGCTTACTGGGGTGGTTATTGCAACCACGGCAATGTTTTGTTTCCTACTTGGCACCGCGTTTATTTGTTCAAGTTAGAGCAAGCGCTCCAAAGTATCGAAGGTTGTGCTGATGTAATGCTCCCATTTTGGGATGAAACCTCCGATGACTCGATAAATTATGGTATTCCATGGGCATTAACCGATGAGTATTTTGAATTAGATGGCGAACAAATAACCAATCCGTTGCGCTCTTTTGTGTTTCCTAAAAACATCATTGACAATATTAACAATGATAACCCCAACTATTCAAAACCTTATGGTTACGAAACAGTGCGCTATCCATTGTCGGGTTTGGTGGGTACTGAAGCGGATCGTGCTGCTACCACAGCGCATAACAATCAATTTAAAGATTACAAGCAAAATGTAAGATTTCTCAATCAAAATGTAACCAATTGGCTCAATACTTCGATTGTAGTTGATAAAAAAGTTATTCCAACCGGTGTCGCACAGAAATTTAAGGATTGCTTGGACGCGCCGAATTACACGGTGTTTTCCAACACAACTTCGGCGGCGGAATGGAACAACCAAGCAAAAGGGATACCCAATCCTGATCCGAATTTTAAACCAGTAGTACCCCTAGAGTCCCCGCACAATAGCATACACCTTTCTGTAGGAGGATATGAGGTGCCTACAGGGCCAAATGCAGGCGATTTTTCACCTATTGATGGCGCCAATGGCGATATGGGCGAGAACGATACTGCTGGTTTAGATCCTATTTTTTTCTTTCACCATTGCTTTATTGATCGTGTATTTTGGCTATGGCAGAAAAAAAATGGCCAAACCGATGCCTTGGAAATTATTCCAGAATACCCTGGAACCAATACCGTCGATAGCCAAGGCCCAACGCCGGGTATGATACCTAATAGTTGGTTAACGATGGATTCACCACTCAATCCTTTCCAATTGGAGGGTAAAGAGCAGCGTACATTTACTTCCAATGATTGCGTCAATATTGAAAAGCAATTGGGTTATACTTATGGCCCAGGATCGTTGGAAGATACGGTGCAATCAAGGTCGCTGGCCATAGAGGAACCGGTGCGCCCTACAAAAACGATCAAAGTATCCAATATCAACCGTGGGCCGATTAGAGGTTCTTTCTTGATTTCCGCGTTTGCTACGATTGACGGAAAAAGGCAATGTTTGGGTACGGAGGCGGTGTTAAGTCGTTGGAATACAAAATATTGTGCCAATTGCCAGACCCATTTGGAGGCATCTGCATTTTTTTCAATGCCTATGCCCGAAGATACGGGTAAGCGAGGTATGGACTTGACTGCTGAAGATTTTAATGTAGAAGTTGAAATCAAACGCCGTCCGGTAAATGAAAATTTAACGGCTAGTGCCAGAGGCGTTTCTGCGGGTGTCCAACATCGGGTAGAGATGTTCTAATGGTTGATTTTTAGGATGATGCAGCCCGCACTTGAATCTTTTTTGTAGGATTTGGGTGCGGGCTGTTTTTGTATGTGGTTGGGTTATTTCATAGGCTATACTAATTTCGATGAAGCACTTACGTCACTATTATTGGTGGTCGCCGTTGACGAAATCTTCCGCTTGAGTAAAATATTCTAACCCCATAATCCAGGTTAAATTAAGCCCTAAACTGATCTTTTGCATGACAGGTAATATATCCAATCCGTAGCCTGAGTAATAGATGTAATTGTTAATATACAAAGTCAACAGACAGGCAATACTCAATATCTTGAGCCAAAATAGTTTTGACATAAAAACATGAACAGATATGTAAAAAATTGCAAGCAAATAAAATATACTTGCAATGGTGGTCATTATATCGTGGTACGCAGTGGTGACTAAAAAAGCAAAAAACATAGCACTGATGCCTGTATATTTAATGATATTAGCAGATGATCTGGAGGGGATTTTTTTTGAAAACCGGATAAAAAATGCGGCGAAACTGACACAAAGCACAAGCATTCCCAATACCGCCCACGGCCTCGACGGATTGGCCATGCCGTTTACTGCTTTTTCGTTAAATAAATTGCAGAGATAGTTGTTTTTCATATCGTATCCAATGGTGTTTTTATCCTGCTGCGAACCGCCGGGATAATAAGATGTGGATATGAATAAGAGTAGTAATGATGTGGAGATGCCGATGAGTGTGAGGTGTTTTTTTAGCATATTATTATTTCTGATTGCTTTTGTGGTGCATAATATTCCTCGTACTGTCGTACACTTTACCTGTGAGACATTGAGCAAAACAGTAAATGAAGCAGTAAAGTTACTATCTTTATACAATTAAAAAGGTAAAAATGAATGTAATATCTAAAGTAAGTTACAAGTCAAAGTCTATAAAATAAAGCATTTGCTTCGTGCTATCAAACCATAAATATCTATAATGCTCGTGTTCTGTTTTGCTCCAATAAGGGTTAATTGTAACGATTTTTAGACTGTCCCACCAATCAAATTTTTGCCAAAGACCGCTACTGGAATTATCGGGTATTTCAGACTTTGTTAAGTCTAAATGTGCTACAATTCTAGTTTTTGTTGAAGTGCTGCATTGAAATGAAAACATAAATTTTGAATCTATTCCAATTTGATCGCCAAAACAATAAATACGATTTACATCAGGTGTCGGGTCAAAGCCAAAGAATGCTCTAAATCTTTTTTTATTAAATTTAGTGTCGGGTTTATAACTGTCAAAAGTCGGGATTACCTCATCGACAGCTTCGTCTTTTTTTTCACTAATTTTTTCTATTGCTTCACCAACTACCTGCTGTCTTTTTCTTGTAATGCGGTCGCAAGAAAAAAGTATTACCACTAGAGTAATTGACCATATATAAATCGTTGTATTCAATTTTTGTAAAAATTTGCTACCAACTTACCCATTGAGAAAATTGATTGATCATCAGTAACCTAGGCAGAGATCTAATTTTTGCAGCATATCAATTCCACCACCACCAAACCCATCACAATCCCTATTTCACCCAAAAAATAAACCATACCTAGCAAAGTCAGATTTTGGTAATAGTAAAATACCAGTCCGAGCGTAAGGCAGCAATATAACGTATTTGCTACCGCAATTGCCTTGAGAAAAGGACGCCAATTACTAGATACAAAAAAATAGCAGCAAAACGAATATATACAGAAAAAACCCGCCAAAAAAGATAAAAAATACAGCGTTTTTAGCGGCATCCCGAAATTAGATTCAAAATTGGACAGTACTACACTTAACATAAAAGCCGTCAAAAATGCTCCTAAGCCGTCGATGAGAAAAAGCCGTTTGGGATGGGCGGCTAATTGATTGGTTAATTGTTTGATATAGGTTGACATACGAATATTGTTTATTGCTTTTATAGATGTTTTACATTACATTAGTATTCCATCTTTTGCAAGAATTGGTTTTGGCAAATTGGTTTCGCCCAACATTTCTCGAAGGTCAATTTCTATATTTCGGCAAATGGACAACATTGGAATATCATTGCCCATACCTTGAAATGGATTCTCGGTATAATCACCTACTAATTCCATGACTACATAAATCCAACCCACTAAAATGGTAAAAGGGATCGTCAGCCATATACCATAATCACCCAATTTAGTGAACTCCGAAATCATGCCAAAGGGCAACAAAAAAATAAATATGCCAATAAAAATAAAACTCATATTGCCATATTGACGCGGAAGTGGAAACTTTTTGATCCGCTCTACCATGCCTTGATGGTTATAGAAATCGGCCAAAATACGTTGTAATTCCATGTGTCTAAAATCTTCAATCAAATCCAGTTCGCGCAGTTTTTGTAAGTCTTGTGATTGAAAATCAATGAGTTGTGCTGCTGGATTAGTGAAGTGAGATATTTTTTCCGATTCTTCTTCGGATAAAAAATCAGATACATTGATATTATTTACCTCATCACGCACTAAGCCAACACCAAAATTGCTGATATAAACCTGGGCCTTGTTACCAATATGCCCTTTTTGGTTAATGTGCTCCCACGGTTGAGGCACCAAAAGTTGATCGCGTAAGGTATAAAGCCAAGCAATATGGCGATAAATCAGCCGCTGGTGTATTGCCTTTAATCCATCAGATGATTCCTTGGTGCTTGCAAACTGATTGCTTACAAATGATCTGGTATAACTGCCCCAGGCGCGGCTACTATTCGTAATGGCACCCCAAATTTTGCGGGCTTCCCACATTCGATCGTAAGCAGAATTGTTTTTAAAACCTACATAAAATGCTACCGCAGTACCAATCACCGAAAGGGGTAACCAAGGAATAGATAACCAACGCAATTGACCAAAATGATAAGTACATACGGCGACACTGGCCCAAACAGTTAACCAAACTAGGTGTCCTCCTGTAAATTGGAGCACGTTTTTTAGACTGTATTTTTTTCTTATTACCATGGATGCGGGTTATTTTTTATCAATCTTAGAAAAACTTACTCGCTTCCTAAGCGGTGCAAAAATAAAATATATCTGTGATCTTAGTAATAATCGACAAAAATATATTTTCGTCTTTTGATAACGATAAAATTATGCTCGGATTAATTTAGTAAGACCAGGTTTTGCTGCTGGATTTTTGCTAATAAACGACATTTTATTGTATAATTTGCCAGTTTTTGTCATAACATATTTTAAGGCTTGCGCTCCATATTAAACCGCCCATACCTTTGCCTCTGCCTAGAAGATAATGATGTCTTCTAATTAAACCTTTTGAATTTATGTTACGCCCCCTTTTTCTTCAACTCTTTTTGTTTTTTTCCACTATTGGTAGCCTATTGGCCAATGGTGTAGCTATTGTCAATGCCGATGAGGCCAAATATTTTACACTCGTCCGGTCCGAAGTATCGGTACGGGTAGAAAACCAAATCGCTATTACGACCAGCACCCAGTGGTTTCGCAATCAAACCGACCTAAATACCGCTTTTAAGTATGGATTTCCGATGCCTGCTGGTGCTAGTGCTACGGCACTGAGTTGGCAATTGGATTCAATTTGGTACAACGCTGATTTTCAATCGGCACCACAAGACACTTCTTTGCCCGGCGGTGGAGGTCAAGGTGGAGGCACTCTTAATGCTGATTTGCAAAACTATCTTGGATTATTTCCCTTATATTTTAGTATCAAGGATGAAGTTCAAGCCGGAAAAATGATTGCCGTGCGGTTGACTTATGTTGAATTACTGCCCTACAGATTTGGTGTAGTCAGTTATAATTATCCGAACAATTATGCATTGATACAAACCACTCCCCTCGATCTTCAAAGTATTAGTTTCGAACTGTATAGTTCGAGGTTGATTACTACTTTGGCCATGCCTGAATTTCCAGCAGCACTGATTACTACTTCGGCCTATAATGGCCTTGTGGTGGAATCTTTAAGTGCTGCTCCGGCCAATAAAAACTACAAAATACAATATGAACTCAGTGCAAGTGACCTAGGTTTGTTTGCTTTTTCTAATTATTTTCAAGACTCCATTGTCTGTGATGACTACGGAAAAGGCTTTTGCGCTTTTATTGCCGAACCTGCTCCAAATCCCAATGCTGATGTCATTGATAAGGTATTTACTTTAATTATTGATAGAAGTGGTAGTATGGACGGCAGCAAAATGCAACAAGCAAAAGATGCTGCTAAATTTATCATGCAAAACCTCAATGAGGGCGACAAGTTCAATATTGTAGAATTTGACGACGAGATTCATTCTTTTAGGCCAGACCATGTCCCGCTCACCGCTACAAACCTTACCAGTGCGCTTAATTTTATTGAATCTTTGTACGCTAGAGGATCTACTAATATATCTGGTGCGTTTGGTCAAGCCATTCCACAATTTGCCAATGATTTGGGCGATACCTATAATGTGATCATTTTTTTAACCGATGGTGAAGCCACAGCAGGTATTACGAGTACTCCGGAAATACTTAGCTTTGTACAGGACAAAATTGCTTTTAATGAAGTAAAAGCCAGTATTTTCTGTTTTGGAATCGGAGATTATGTTAATGAACAACTATTGACCCTACTATCAAATAAAAACCAAGGTATTGCTACATTCGTCGCCAATAATGAGTTACAAGCCACCGTCACCGAATTTTATCTCACACTTCGGAACCCTGTGTTGTTAAATACCACCATGGCATTTACGCCAGCATTGGTGACAGAAACGTACCCCAATCCATTGCCTAATTTATTCAAAGGCGTTCAAATGCTGGTTGTGGGCAGGTACGAAACACCCGGTATGACTGAGGTGAAATTTGATGGTGAAGCATTTGGTAGCCCAGTTTCCTATAATTACCCTATGCCATTGGTGGAAACAGATAGCCAAAAATATCATTTCTTGCCAAAACTTTGGGCAAAACAAAAAACGGAAAAACTACTACAAGACTATTACGCCAGTGCTGATCCTGCCTTGGC
>JAAFHO010000114.1 GCA_013297575.1 Chitinophagales bacterium | reverse complement strand
AGAGTTGTACAATTGGTTGCCTAGTAACACGTACTTCAACTATAAATTTAAAGCCTTATACGAAGGGATAGCACGTTCTAACTCTGCCTTGAAGTTGGCAGCAAAAGCGACGGATATATCTGCCACAGACCAAGCGGCTATCAATGGCGAGTCGCGCTTTTTGCGTGGCCATTACCACTTCGAATTGTGGAAATTGTTTGGAAATGTTCCTTATTTTGATGAAACGGCTGAAGAGTTCCGGGTTCCGAATGATGGGCAACCAACCGATAAAATCATCGCTGATTTCCAGTCTGCTGCTGACCAACTTCCTGAAGTTCAGGCAGCAAAAGGCCGTGCAAACAAATTTGCGGCTAAAGCTTATCTTGGTAAAGTATATCTCTATACCAATCAATATGCAAAAGCAAAAGCGGAATTGGATGCTGTTGTGAACAGCGGTAAATACGCATTGGAGCCATGCTTCCGTAATATCTTTACAGTAGGCAAAGAGAATGGTACTGAGATGATCTTCTCTATCCAGGCTTCTGCCAACGATGGTTCTGGTGGTGGCGAAAATGGTAATTTCGCCGATCGTTTGAACTACCCGCACGGTGGCCCATTTGGCTGCTGCGGCTTCCACCAGCCTTCTCAAAATTTGGTGAATGCCTTTAAAGTGGATGCCAATGGTTTGCCAAAAGCAGATTTTAACGCAACAGAACTTGATCCGGCTACGGATAACGTAGATCCTCGCTTGGATTTTACGGTAGGCCGCGATGATGTACCTTACCATGACTGGGGTTTACATGCACCATCGTGGATTCGTAGCCGCTCTTATGCTGGCCCATATAGCCCTAAAAAATTGATCTATGACAAAAACTCTGGCGCTGGTTCAGCAGTGGGTTGGTCTAATTTCCAACTTTCAGCATTGAATATTCCAATTATTCGCTACTCCGATGTGTTATTGATGTTGGCAGAATGTGAAGTAGAATTGAATAACTTGGAGCGTGCTCGCGAATTGGTGAATATCGTTCGTGCACGTGCAGCCGGTTGTGGACAAGGTCCTTCATCTCCAGTTGACATTGCCGATCCTTCCATCACTTGGGCAAAGTATAAAGTAGGTACTTACACTGCTGCATGGACCGATCAAGCCGCAGCGCGCGCTGCAGTACGCATGGAACGCAGGGTTGAACTAGCAATGGAAGGACACCGTTTCTTCGATTTGCGTCGTTGGGGCTTCGACTATGCTAGCAAAACGTTAAAAGAATATGTGGCTGTTGAGAAAACACGCCGCCAGTATCTTGCGCAAGCTGTTGAATTTCAGCAGAAACATATGCTTTATCCGATACCACAAATCCAGATCATCTTATCTCAAAAAGATGGTACTGCGCAGTTAAAGCAAAATCCAGGTTGGTAATAATTGAGTAGATACGTTAGTAGAGATAATTAAATAAGTGAGAATTATGGTTTGTCTCCACGGCGACATTGAAAATTAATTACATATATTTTAGTGCCTTCTGTTCAATAATTGAATGGAAGGCACTTTTTTTTAAGTTGTGTTCCTTATCTGTTCTCGTCTATTAAAAATGCCCACCACTTTATTTACCTTTGCACAATGAATATGCTGCGCTCGCTCCTTTTATTAACGCTCGTTGTTGTTGGTTGTAAAAAATCAGATAATACGCCATTTCATCCACCTACTTTGCCTGCCCCTACGCAATTTACTGCGCTCCCGGCCGCCGAAACCGGCATCAGTTTTGCTAATAATGTGCAAGATGGTGAACAATTTAATATACTAACCTACCGCAATTTTTATAATGGCGGCGGCGTAGCCATCGGGGATATTAACAATGATAACCTAAATGATCTGTATTTTACGGCCAATATGGCTCAAAATAGCCTTTTTGTCAACCATGGTAACTGGAAATTTGAGGAGGTAACCCAAAAAGCAGGGGTTGGGGGGACTCGATCGTGGTCAACTGGTACTACCATGGCCGATGTTAATGGCGATGGCTGGCTCGATATTTATGTTTGTAATAGTGGCGATGTGGCAGGAAGTAACAAGGAGAATGAACTATTTATCAATAATGGCGATGCGGCCAGCCACGATGGTGTACCTACCTTTACCGAAGCCGCTGCCCTTTGGGGACTCAATGACGCTGGCTATGGCACCCACGCCGCTTTCTTCGACTGTGATGCCGATGGTGATCTCGATTGTTATTTACTCAATAATAGCTTTAAAGACCCTGCAAAGATAAGCCTCTATAAAAACAACCGAGATGACCGCGATCCTTTAGGCGGTGATAAGTTATTGATTAATAATGTAAAAGATCCCGCTATTCCTACTAAATTTACCGATATCAGTGCCAGTGCAGGCATTTATGGGGCTGCTATTGGGTTTGGGTTGGGTGTATCTGTAAGCGATCTCAATGGCGATATGCTACCGGATATTTATATCTCAAATGACTTTTGGGAACGTGATTATTTGTATTTTAACCAAGGTAATAACCGCTTCGCAGAAAAATTATCTTCCAATACAGACCATTGCTCGGTAAGCAGTATGGGTGCCGATATTGCCGATTTGGATAACGACGGCGACCCGGAAATATTCACTACTGATATGCTTGCAGCGGATAATTACCGCCTTAAAACGATGACATTATTCGATGAATACCATTTAGAAGATGCAAAATACCGTGCCGATTTCCACTATCAAATTTTACAAAATTGTCTGCAATTAAATGATGGGAATGGACAGTTCTCAGAAGTAGCACACCAATCGGGTGTGGCTGCCACCGATTGGAGTTGGGGCGCATTACTCTTTGATTTTGATAATGATGGCTGGAAAGATATTTTTGTGGCCAATGGTATTTACCGCGATATTATGTACCTCGATTTTACTTCTTTTATTAACGACAAAGAAGCGGTGCGGAAAAAAGTAACAGAATCCGGTAAATACGATTGGCGCGAATTTGCAGCGTACTTGCCTTCCAATAAATTATCTAATTATGCTTTTGTAAACGGAGGCGGTATGCGCTTCCAAAACCAAGCATCCGGCCTCGGTTTGGGCGATCCGTCTCATTCCAACGGGGCGGCTTATGGCGATCTTGACAATGATGGTGATCTCGATCTAGTGGTAAATAATGTAAATATGCCAGCCTTTGTTTACCGCAATGAAACCAATAGCAAGACAGGGAACACATATTTGACACTACAATTTGAAGGTGCAGGAAAAAACCCCTTTGGTATAGGGACAAAAGTGGAAATAATAGCGGGCGGTCAGCATTTTTCACAGCAAAATTTTAATACACGTGGGTTTCAGAGTTGTACTGCACCTGATTTGGTTTTTGGGTTAGGTACTGCAAAAACGGTCGATTCGCTTATCGTCACTTGGCCTAATCGAAAAATGCAAATATTGACAAATGTTGCTGTAAATCAAATACTTACACTTAAACAATCGAATGCAAATTTGACCTTTTCTTCCCCAAAAAAAACACAAATAAATACCTTGTTCCACGATGTTACGGCGCAAGTTTTTTCAACACCAGCCACGCACCATGAAAACCGTTTTAATGATTTTGATAATGAACGATTATTGCCGCACATGCTCTCCACCGAAGGCCCCGCGCTTGCAACGGGTGACGTAAATGGCGATGGCCTTCCCGATGTAGTGTTGGGTGGAGGTCCGGATTATCCTGATCAAGTATTTGCCCAAAAATCTGATGGTAAATTTATAGCCGTCGCACAACCGGCACTCGAAACCGATAAAGCGGCAGAAACTACCTGCCTCACTTTATTTGATGCGGACAAGGACGGTGATCTCGATCTATTGGCAGGTAGTGGTGGTAACGAAATGAAACCGATTACTGCCTATTTATTGCGGTACTACGAAAACGATGGCCGTGGTAATTTTACTTTGCAAAAAGAAAAAACACCACCGGCTGCGGGTAATCTTTCCTGTCTGGTGCCAGGCGATATAGATGGTGATGGCGATGAGGATTTATTTATTGGCGCACGTTGTGTTCCCGGCAGATATGGCGTACCTCCTACTAGTTTTTTGATGCGCAATAACGGAAACGGACAGTGGGAGGATATCACCACCCGCGAACTGGCGGCAGGTGGCATGGTGACAGATGCCCAATGGCTCGATCTAGATGGGGATAAAGATCTAGATCTGTTGGTGGCCAGCGAATGGATGCCATTGGTGGCGTTTAGGAACGATGGCCGTGGCAAATTCGTACCGAGTCTATTGCCCATCAAAGATGAAAATAACGGCCAAATAGCGACCGAGGGCTGGTGGAATACCGTGGAATCCTCCGATCTGGACGGAGATGGTGATTTGGATTTGATTTTGGGCAATTGGGGGCTAAATTCAAAGTTCAAAGCGAGTGCGCAACAGCCCATGTCGTTGTATGTCAATGATTTTGATAAAAATGGCAAACCGGAGTTTATATTGAATTGGTTTACAGGTTCAGACAATATTGCGTATCCATTTGCTTCAAAACCCGATATTACGGCGCAAATGCCCTTTTTAAAGAAAAAAATCCTACATTTTGAGGATTATGCCAAGATGACCTATGAAACATTATTTACAGAAGAGCAGCGTGCTAAAGCCTTGGCCTATCATTGCGCTATGCTCACTTCCTGTATAGCATGGAACGAAGGTAATGGCGCATGGCGGCTCGAAAACCTACCCGATGAAGCGCAAAGGTTTCCTGTATTTGCTATTGTTCCTGCCGATTTTAATGGTGATGGGCATAAGGATCTGTTTCTTGGGGGCAATTTCTTTGGCCTAAAACCGGAGGGCGGACATTTGGATGCTGGCCGTGGTTTGATATTGAGTGGCGATGGGAAACGACATTTTGTAGCCATGCCTGCTGCGCGTTCGGGTGTGTCCATTCTTGGTGAAATTCGTGATGCTGTATGGATAGATGGTAAAAAAACAAGGCTGATAGTTGGTAGGAATAATGCTGGGGTAGTAGTTTTAGAATAGTTTAAGCCTATTGGATACCGCGCTGTTGACGGAGGAAACGATTGAAAATTTGGATTTTTTGGCTTTGAGGAATATATTATTAGCACTAAAATATAGCCGTGATGAAAAATACTTGCGGGAAAACTGGAAAAAAGTCATTATTTTTGCAACGAAATTCAAAACAGATAAGTCCTATTTTTTTTTCATGCAATCAACAATAACGTATATGGTTAGTATGTCCAAAAACTTTTTTGAATTTGATATTAAATTAGTGGAACAAGCGAGACTTTTGGCTTAGTGCGTTCAAAAATTATCTTACTATGAAAAAAATAAACTTTCTTCTTTTGGTATTAGCAATGCTATGCCAAACAAAAAATGACGCTCAAGGCGTATCTCAAACCATCGGTAGCGGCAATATGCTTGCAAAAGTGAGCAATAAGGGTACACTAATTGATAGTATTCTGGTTTTTGATCCTAATACGTCTTTAACTACAACAGCCCTCAAGGATTATAGTATTTGGCTAGGCGGTGCAGAAAGTGCGGGTCATTTACTACTTGCGCTTCAAAGTAAAGATTCATCTCGGAATGACTTTTGGGTCGGTTTTCGCAATCGGCCGGGTTCTGATAAAGTATGGAAAGTTACTGATGATGAATTAAAGCAGCATTTAGCGGATTTTGAGTTCGATCAAGTGGTGGATAATCCTATTCCATCTATCTTCTCATGGCCAGCCATGGGTAACCAGTTTTCACCAGCATTGAATGGTTTTTCTACAGATGGACTTACCGAAGAGCAAGGGGCTCCATTCCTAGATCGCAACTTTAATAAGATTTATGAGCCGCATTTGGGCGAATTCCCTGATGAAGACTTTAGAGGACTCGCAATCGATGGGAAAACCAATTATAGTGAACTGGTATTTATGCCCTTCTGCTCAAAGCCGACAGATGCGGTTACGTTTCGTCGCCGTACCCCAGTAAATGGTAATATGCTTTTGGTGAGTTATCATTGTGAGGAGTCTTTTTTTCTGTCTAATACTTTGTTTGGCCGGTTACAACTCAACTATGAGAATGATTTTTGGATGGACTCTTTATCTCTTGGGTTATTTATGGATACAAATTCGGGTAATGGCAACAACGATTTTATTGGAAGTGATATAGTCCGGGATGTTTTTTATTGCTACGATGGAGATACCTTGGATACGGCATTTAATGGGCAATCGCCAATGTTTGGGTTTGAATGTAGTAATATAAAAAGTAGTTTTTTGATTCCATGGGGCCCCTACGTGCGACCTATTGGTATGATGCCTATGCGGATAGCGCAAGATAGCACAATTGATCCACGTCTTTTATTTCCCGAACAGCCTGCCGAAATATACAATTATCTTACTGGTGCATGGCGAGATGGAACGCCATTAACAAGCGGCGGTGACGGACTCAATGACGGATCTAACGATTTTGTGGATTCTGCTTTCCCCGGTATTTTGAATAGCCCTAATCAATGGAGTGAAATATCGGCTCAAAACACACCCGGTGACCGAGCCATGTTGGTGCGGTATAAACTCGGTCAATATCCCGCGTGTACCAATAAATGCCGATCAGATAGAATTAATTTCACATTTTACAATGTGCCATCCGGTAGCACGCCAATTGCTCAAAAAATTAAAATGGATAGCCTTCATAAGTGGGCATCAGCCTTTTTTAATCCTGACGGTGTACCTATTTTAGGGCCTCAAATTTCTTGCCTTCTAACTTCTAATACCAATAACCCTATTTCACATAACCCGCAGGTCAAAGTGTATCCTAATCCAGTACAAGATATACTCCACCTTGATTTTGGTACTATAACACCAAACTGGGTAAGCCTATTAGATATTACGTCGCGGCACGTGCGAGATGTGAAGCCGAGCGCACCTGTTTTTGATATGGATGTATCGGGGTTGCCAATTGGGGTGTATTTGTTGCATTGGCGTGATGAACGGGGTAGCGGTAGTCGTTTGGTGGTGGTGGGACGGTTATAGATAGCCTAAACGCAGAGTATTGTAACAGATATTACGGGTGAACCACCACCATAGTACCAGATAATACACCACTGGCGGTGCTGGCGTTGACAAAATAATGCCCGGAGATTAAGTGAGCAATATCTATACTAACCTGGTGCGTAGGTTGGTCAAAATGCAAGGACATCACTACACGCCCAAGGGCATCCATGATTTGGATATTACCGTAAGTAGCCATATCGGGGAAGGATATTTTTACTTTTTCGGAAGCAGGGTTAGGTATAATACGCAAGTTACCCCGACGCTCCAGCACAATGGCCTGTTCTTGCGTGCCCGAGGTGGGCGGCGAGCATACCGTAAAACCTTCTACACATCCCTCTGAGGTTATTTTAACCAGCCAAGGATAATACTTCCAACCAATAACAGAGTACCCTCCCGCTATAACACTGCCACTAGAGAGTACCCCACCAGCATATAGCTTTGTGTCTATATTAACATAGTCGTATGGCCCATTGATACTACGGATTGTTTTGGACCAAATACTATCGCCATTGCTGTTTTGTTTATAAATCCAACCTACAAGGTACTCATTATTGTACCCGTCCTGAAAAGTATCCACGGTTGTTCTACCTATGGAGTAATAGGTATTATTATGTCCTAGATGCGTTTCATTTAAGAAAGAGCCAGGTGAGTACGCAATTTTGCCGACTGGTTTACTCCACTCCACTGCTAGGTCGCTACTAAATTTGCTAAAAACAGGTTGAACCTTATAGTTTACTTGATTAGGGCCGATCAGTTTTACACCAAGCGTCATAAATCCACTATCAGTGGTAGGAACAATATGGTAAATTCGACCTTGAGGTGAATTAACGACAGATTCCCAATACGCTACCTGATTTCCTGTAAATAGATTTAGTTTTCTAATGGCAGAGAAATTTTTATATGTGTTTCTATCAATGACTACCGCATGACAAGCAATGAGTGTACTATCATTGATAATCTTTACATCATTTAAATAATTTTCGTAACCATTATATAGATAATTCTTGTTCCAAATAGGATTGCCCGATTTGGTTACATGCCGTATAAAACCAAAAAGTTGATAATCCATTTTTTGAAGTATGCCATACAATAGGTAGCCGTTGGGGGTTTCAAGTATATTGTATATAAAATCACTACGCAAGGTGGAATCCTCAAACTCAATGATGCGTTCAATATCAAAATTATGGTTGAGTTTGAATAAAATAGATCCATCTGTTTGTATGGGAGCGGCCATAAAGGCATACCCACCATCGGAGGTGTGGATAATTTTGCTTCCGGGGTTAACAATCACCAAATCCCTGCCTAACGAATCTAAGATCAGTTTTTTCTGCAATAATGTACCATTGGAATCTATTTTGGCCAATAAGATACCTTGTTGCAGATTGAAACTGTCGGGATAAGCAATGCCCAAACCTACTATGGTATCATCGTGTACGATTACGTCTCTAAAATGGTTGATGGGATAGCCGTAGTCCAATAAATAATTAAAAGAGGACTGAGCATAAGCAAATTGTAGGGGTAATAGCCAAAGTAAAATAAAAATAGGGCGCATGTTTTTATTATTTTAAGCATTGAAATTTTTATACTGCATAGCACCATTGGACAATAGTGCTATGCAGAAAACAAGTTGGGTATTACTGGTGAACCACCACCATCGTACCAGATAATACACCAGTGGCGGTGCTTGCGGTGACAAAATAATGCCCAGAAATTAAGTTAGAAATATCGACACTCACCTGACGCGTAGGTTGGTCAAAATGCAAAGACACCACTACACGCCCAAGGGCATCCATGATTTGGATATTGCCGTAAGTCGCCATATCGGGGAAGGATATGCTCACTTTTTCGGAAGCAGGGTTGGGGATAATACGCAAATGCCTATTTTCTAACACTTTACTTTCTATACTCCTATTGCGTTCCGTTGATATGGGCGCGCATTCCACAGAGGTATATATCCCATTTCTACGCAATATGCTTTTGGCCAAGAAAGAAGCCTCGTCGCAATCAACGATCATTGCTTCTAGCGCACTCAGTTTTCCTGAATCCATTTGGTTTATCCTTTTCCCGCCAAATACTTGTGGGCGCATAAGGTTATAAAAGTATGTTAAACGATTATAAACAGCATTCTCAGCGGTGTTCATCGCGAAATGGGATGGAATATCGGCCCAAAGTGCATCAAAATGGGTGGAATCGCCAGTAAAAAAATAATGTTTTGCAAGCGATTGCCATGTTTCTTGGGTTTCTGCTATATAGTACCAACGGATTAATGAATCCACATGCAAAACCGCTGTGTCGCGGGAGTAATAGCCCAATATTTTCCCTGCCTCTTGATCCATCAAATACCTATGTCCTGCTATTTCTTTCCGCAATTGCTGCTGCTGAACACTACTGGAAATGCCCGAAAGTTGCGCTGTTTTTTGCAAGTAATCGTTTTTTTGAATATAAAATGAAGTTTTTATTGTATTTAGGTTTGTCTCATTGCAGGGCGGCTCACAAGGGTTTATAGCACCTGTACAGGTTTCATTTTCAGCAAATCTCTCTATTGGATTTATGCCAACTGACGTAGATGGGTCTGGGGATGTCGGAACTTGTAAATCATCTACATCATCAAAATAATAATAGTTTAATGTGGAAGCCAAGTTTCGTACTCGAAAATCGGCAAAAGAAAACTGATTGCCAGTGGGGCCATAAACGCCATTTGAAGGATCAATGTCCTGACCTTGATTTAGCCTAATAGAGCCAAGTATTTGGTAATTTTCCTTATCTATCGTATTGTCATTAGCATTGGTATGGGTGTTGCACAAATATACTAGTCCATTTTGTAAATTCCCACAATTACCTTGCGCTTTATTTCCAATTGGTAACGCGTGGTATTGATTTTTTATAATAGTGTTATTTGCTGTGCCTAATCCTTTACAATTTATCCCAATAATATTTTGTGCAACAGGGAAGATAAGAGGTTCGCCGTTCTGAAATGTATTATCTCTTAAACTCATGCTTGTCGTATTGCCACTTACGGTTACACCTGTTAGTGTAAGGTGTGACATATCGCAGTCTGTAGTTGTGTTCATTTCGAAATGGTTGTTTCTTATGACCAACGCTGCTGTTGCCATATCGGTTTCAATACTTGATATACATCGGTAGAACTGGCTATGTTGTACATCAATTGCACCGGATTCTTGAGTCAATTTATCTGTTACAATACCTTTTTCAAGATCTCTAAATATGGAAAAAGCAACTCTTATACCTGCGTCTGTAGAGTTTATCCCTATTGCCCTAGGGGAGCAAATCGGTCTTTCTTCCCAAAAACGTCCAAATCTGATGGAAAGTCCGTTTATTTTATCTACAACTATATGCGCAGGAGATACACTTGCGCTTCCCCTGTAAGAAGAGTTTATAGTGAAAAGTGTACTTAGAATAGAACTTTTATTTGGAAGTATGACTGCTTGGCCATTCACCGTATTTTTATCTGAATAATTTCCAAACCGAATGCCTATTGTATTGTTTTCCAATCTACTACCTGGAAAGGTGGTTAGAATACCACCCCCAGAACCACTTACTGCGGGGTCTTGAACATCTATTCCAACTTTTGCATGTTCAATCTTACCATTAAGATTCAGAAAAACCTGAGATTGATAAAGTGGAGATTGGCTTGTAAGGGTAGTGCCTTCCATTATAATTCCGCCCCACATCTTATCGCAAGCACCTGTAATGGTTGCATTAATACGTAAAATACCTGCTGGTACAATACCATTACCGCGTTTAACTCGTATAGTCGCATCCGGAAGCATTTCTATTGTGGAGTTAATAACCAACTCTGTCCCTGCTTCTACAATAATATCACCAGAAACTGTAGCCGCGCTAGACGATGGTAGTACTTGAATTTGCTGTAATTCAGGGTTAAGTGTATAAGATTTAAGGTATTCTCGCATGCGTAATACCTGTCCTGCTGTAAAAGAAGTACGACATATCCATCCTATAGATTCTGCCATATAGTTTTCTGCAAATGGATCAACACCGCACATAATAAGTCCACCAATGGTGGGAGTATCTTCTACTAAATCATTACAGCATTTAGGACTCGGTAGCGCTACTGGACATACTACGTCGTCTGGACAG
Organism: Chitinophagales bacterium; assembly: GCA_013297575.1. Classification (GTDB taxonomy): domain Bacteria; phylum Bacteroidota; class Bacteroidia; order Chitinophagales; family Saprospiraceae; genus M3007. Next base: position 647 of record JAAFHO010000114.1, on the reverse strand, counting down.
TCCATACCACCTTTATACGTTTGATTTAAGTGTATTAGACCCAAACAGTGCCCAATTTCGTGTATAAGTACTGGTGTTAGAGCTATTGGGACACCACTTTCCTCGCCTGAAAGAAGTAGTACATTACTTGGTACACTAAATGACCATCCCAATTTACCATTTGGAAGTTTTTCTGTATTGCTGTTAACGAAAATGTGAAGCCCTTTACTACCGGAGAAATTGTTGATATAAGTTTGATAAAAATTTAAGTCTACAATACTGCCATTATTTTCAACAAAACTATGCGTTGAAAATGAGCAGGACAGATTTGATCCATCTACAAGATAAATCCCATGCTTGTTGTATTCTGCATTTGCTAAGTTTAACATAGCATTGGATTGCGTCAATGCATCTGCTGGGGATATCCAATTCCCCGACTGCGCTGTAGTTAGGAAGTGAATGTAGGTGCGAATATAAAATCGCTCTGAATGTTGGGTATAGTCAACGATGGACACATCCAAAAAACCTTCTTGCAATTGAGATTGTACAAAGGTTGGACTACTCAAAAGTATGAGTACGAAAAGTGTTTTTGCCAAAATTAATTTGGCAAAATAGGGGGGGGGGGCAATTAAGTTTTTCATATATGATAATTGTTTTATTGCCCACAA
>JAAFHO010000112.1:9967-11962 GCA_013297575.1 Chitinophagales bacterium | reverse complement strand
GCAATAGCGGGAATGGCGGAATGGTAGACGCGCTGGTCTCAAACACCAGTAACTTCACGGTTGTGCGAGTTCGAGTCTCGCTTCCCGCACAAAAAGCACCTCAAACGAGGTGCTTTTTTTTTGCCTATATACCTATTCCTTTATCAATACGACCTGTACGCCATCTGCTTTGATGATGTCTAAATAAAATTTCCGTACTTCATTATATTGCTTGGCTGCCACCGAAACGGGCAATACCACCACGCGCCGTATTGCTTTTATTTCTTGATTGTCCATAGGTGCTACCGTCAATTCATACGTGCCATAAGGGCTTTGTATCGAGGCAGGCCGCGGCGTACTTTCTACTTTCAAACCCGCAGGAATGGTAAAGGTAAAAGTATCTTGCAAGGTATAGGTTTCGGGCATATACAGATCGTGGAAACGAGTGGTATCGGCTGGTAGGCTCAGTTTGGAGGGTTTAATCCTTGTAATGGGTACAAAAAACCTTTTGCCGCTGGCTTTGGCATAGCTGCGGGTTTCATACGCCGCTTCAATAGTGGATTCGGGCTTGGTATCGGCTGCTGTGATCGCAAATGATTTAAAAGCCATAATACTCAAGCCAAGTCCTTCTGCAAATTTTTTCTCGCGCTCTTTGGCATCCTTTTCCTGTGCAAGGTCGCGATAATCGTCGTGCAGATTGCCGGAATAAACCATTTTGCTTTGGATCGTCGCATTTCCTGCATCATCGAGTTGGATTTTGGCATTCATTTGGCGTTGATTGTATGGAGCGTCTAATGCTGGTGTTTTTACGAGTTTACCGCCCTCTGGCGTGAGCAAAAGTACTGGACGGTTGGCTGTAAAGTCGCCTAAGTAGCCAGTTGGGTTTTGATTGCTGGTACATTCCAACCACATTTCTTCGCTCGGAATGTACAAAATAACGTGATTAAACCTTGGAGTGGGCGTATCGTCGTATAATTTGGGATAATATTGCCCACCTGCATATACCAATGCTTGATAGGCGGGAATATCCACCACTTTGAGCAAGGCTTTCATATAATTGCTTAATGCCTTGCAATCGCCGTATTTTTTTTGCTCCACAAATTGAGCGTCCAAAGTTTGCCAGCCACCTATGCCGAGTTGAATACTTACATAGCGATGGTTTTTTTGAAGATATCGGTACAAAAGATCAATTTTTTCGCGGTTATTTTTGGCAGTTGCGACCAATGATTTGATTTGTTGCTCCATAGCCGGCGATACCTGATCGCGGTCTTTGTTCATATTGTAATAAAATTCGCCCACGCCTTTCCATGTTTTCATATCCCCTTGGTAATCTTCCATCGTGACGTGTTCGGGAGCGATCAACAATTGAGCATACGTCTTGCTAAAATAAGGGTCGTAAGTTTCTACTGGATTCGCCTTGAGGTCTTTGAAACTGCATTTCCAAAGTACTTGATCCTTTATTATGGTCTGTTTAAATGGTGCGTCGGCATTGATCATTTTCCATTTAAAGGCATAATTATCGGGTGTTATTAAAGAAAAAGAAGATTCTTGAACGGATTCGCCTACATTTTGGATCGTGTAAGAAGGAACCATAAAGAAAGACTTCGATTTGGTCTCTATATAAAACTCTACCGTATAAGGATATGAATTATTGGTTAATTGTAGCGATTTTGACCGGTTATCGGTCATTTCGTTTTCGGAATTTCCGCCATAAATTTCAAGATCACTTTTTTCGCTTTTTCGGATCAAATTGCCCATTGGGCCATATAACTTTCCCTCTATTTTTTTGATGGTTGTAAATTTATCCTCGCTGCCCCCAATAATGGTGCGATATTTCCCTTTTTCATTTAAAATAGTGACAATGGTGCGTTCCTTGACGGTAAAGCCTAAATCTTCATCGATTTCGATAACGGATTCTTCAAAACGAACTACGCAATTCGCATTTGCTTTCAATGCTTCTGGGATCGTAAATACCGGATAAAAAGCATCTTGATCCGAAATAATTAAGGTAGTACA
>JAAFHO010000112.1:0-9957 GCA_013297575.1 Chitinophagales bacterium | reverse complement strand
GTACATAACAGCCATCCCGCTATGAATAATGATTTTTGGTGTATTAATTTCATGGTTAGTTTGTTTTTTTAAGTACGATTTGGGTATTACCATTTTTAGTGAGTGCATCAAAAAACTGGCGGAGAGCGGGGTATTCTTCGGGCGCAAATTCAACTTGAGCAAGTTTGTTTTTGACCACAACTTGAACCGTTTTAGGGGTTGGTTGGGAGCAATTAATGGATACTCTACCGCCATTATTGGCCAGTTGTGTGCGTTCGCCTTTGGGCGTATCTTCCAATGTATAACCTTCTGGTATAGCAATTGTAACGATAAAATCCTGTTTGAAAGGGAAAATCATATTAACAGGAAGTGCTCGGGTTGGTGCTTTGAAAGGGTTTTCTGGATAGGCTTTGTGAACGATTGGGTTAAAATAGATAAAATCATTCACGACATCAGCGGCGGCGGGAATTTTTACTTTAAAGTCCAATTTGATGGGTTTATCGTAGTTTTTTTGGTCAGAAATAACCACCGAATCAATTTCAATATCGGGGAATTGCTTAAAAAACTCGTCTTTAAGGAATGCAGCCGGTGCTTTGTCGGTATCCAAATCGCCGCGCCAACTACGGGCTTCTACGCCATCGGCCATGATCGAAAACTTACCCGTTACCTCGCCTGTTTCGGAAAGATTCAGATAACCCAGCCATACATCCATGCGTTCGTGCGCCCCAAAGTCGATCCATACTGGGTTTTTCTCATCGGCCACCCAGCCAGATCCATTGTAGTGTTGGGTGGTGAGTTGCCCTAGTTTAATATAGGGGTTTGTCGCATCCAGAAGGTATGATTTATCGCCATCTTTGAGCAATACGATAACAGAATTGAATTGATCCGTAAATGGGTAGAGCGGAAACATTTTACCATTTTTGATGGTACTTAGTAGTACGGGGTAAGCTTCTAGTTTTGATCGTTTAAGTAGCGAAAGCAATCCGAGATTAAGGGCACCGCTACTACCCGTTTTCTTTTTAAAGGCATCATCTACGCTTTCAGTAAGCCAGTATCGATATTCTTGATTCCACACGATATTGCTCGTTACAAACCGAAGTGCTTTTTCAGCGATCACCAATGCCGAGTCTTTTCGCATATCGGAAGTAACAAAAAACGCATCCCACAAATCGCTACTGGCGCGGCTTTTAGCCTTGAATTGGCCACCAAATTCCTCATCTTCGGATAAATCTTTGGCTAGTTTACCCCAGTCTTCGAAAACACTCTCGCGTACACCACTGCTATTCATGTATCCCGAAAGTTGGAAACTGATATTAATTCGGTGGTCATCGAGTGCTGTGATATAAGGTTCTTCTTTAAGTGCGGGTTGGTATTCTGTAGTATATATGGTATTGCCAATCTTTTCTTGACCGCGCATTTTAGTGTCCTTTGTGGTATTCACAGTGCCATTGTTGTTTAATAAAATGATATAATCGAATACTGCGGTCGAATATGAAAGTGTCAATTCACTATATCGGACAGGTTGGTCTTCTTGAAAAGACCAATCGAAAAGACGGAAAATATCGTCCGATTTTATTTCAAGTTTGTACTCAATAATACAACCCTTTTGGAGGTTTGGGATAAATACTTTTTTAGCAGATACCCGCTTATTGATTTTTTCGGTAAATACATTGTCCGATTTTACTTTTTGCTTTTCGCCATTTGGGAAAATGACCTGCACATCCAAGTCTGTCACTTTTTGTTTGTCTCTATAGGAGTAATAAGGAATGACAATATTCCCTTCTTCAAAAGCGGATTCATCAAAGATTTTAATACGCCTAAATTGGTTGAAATAGGCATTGTAACCATCTCCACCCAACTCCACATTAATACTGCCAATATCCTGAAGGATGACACTGGTCGCCGTACTATCTCGGTCATAGACGGTCATTTGGAGGTCTTCGGGAGGAATTACCCCCCATTTTGATTTAAGATTACTGCTTTGAGCAAGGGAATGTACAACACAGAGCAAGAATGCCGTAGTTGTAAGAATCGTTTTAAAATTTTGCATATTGTAGATTTTAAGATGTTAAACAATTAGAGTGTTTTCATTTAGGAACACCAGGTACTACTAAATGATCAACTATAAGAAGCGGGGAAAATAAATAAACGGACTGCAAATATAGGGTAGTATTTGCAAGTAACAAAATATAGGAAGATTTTTGAGGCGAATATGGGTTGCGCTACACTTTCTTTATCATACCTTTTCCAAGAAAAAAACAACCAACCCATTCCAATTGTAAGATTAACACTATATTTGCCCTATATTTTTTAATTCAATATTCTACGCTATGAAAAGACAATTACTTACAACGCTCCTTTTTTCCCTATTTAATGTTGCCTTAGTGGCACAATGGACTGGATTCGGTCACTTAGAGGGCGGCGCAATCAAAGATTTTTGCACCGAAGGCAACTTTATTTATGCCCTTTCCAACTCTTGTATTTATGAAAGCAGCGATGAGGGCGAGCATTGGATGGCTTTGACTGCATCCAAAAACAAAGTGGATAACTTTACTAATATTGAAGTTACGCCGAATGCAATATATGCTTTTATTGCCGATAGTGCTTTGTTGTACCGATCAACCGACCGAGGCATGTCGTGGCAATATTTATTTGGGCGTGTATTTCCTAAGAATTTTTTGGGGCAAAAAATTTCCACTTTTTGGGCTTTGGGCGATACGGTGTTGGCTGTTACCCAACATGCGATGTATCGCTCCATTAATAAAGGTGAAACTTGGGTGGTAACGGGTGATTTCTTTTTGGAAAATGTCCAATCTTTCTTTCAATTTAAGAATGAACTTTTTGCGTGGGGCGGTGCTAGTATTTTTCGTTCCTCCAATAACGGTGCTTCGTGGGTAAAAGCATACACAACGATATATGACTTCAAGATAGTAGGCGCAACGGCCAGCAGTATTTATGCCTTCTATCCGGATTTAAAAACCATTGTTAAATCCACCGATGGCTTGCGTACCTGGACTAAAGTTACGGGTAATTTAAGTATTCCATACCTTGCTCAATATAAGGGACTTGTGGAGCAAAATGATACATTAAGCCTCGTTTTTTTTGATCCTAATACTACTGAGGGCTGTAATAGTAAGCGTTTTACGAGTGTAAATGGCGGTGTTATTTGGTATCAAAATGATGATAGTACTACTATTCCAATATCGGATATCAACGCTATGTTGACGCTGCCTGATGGTAGGGTATTGTTTGGTAGTGCTGCGGGGGTAAAATACAGTGACGATAGTTTGAACACCTTTCATTCGAGCAATGATGGGATTAAGGAGGGCGAAATAGAAGATTTTACAAATATAAAAGGTAAAATGCTCATTAGTGCCAAGACTGGAGGTTTTATGCTCGATCCATCAACAGGTACTTGGACTTCCATAAATGTAGGCCAAACAGGAAATGATTGTACCAAATCTGATTATTTTTACGCAACGGAAAACCGTATTTACTATAACGATGAAACAAATAAAGGCACTTACCAATACTCCGATGATCTAGGGGCAACGTGGAATGAATTGCCCAAAATATTGTATTGGTGGGTGTATAATACCGCAACTGCTAGTAAAAATTATTTATGGATAGGTAGTCAAAAACCTTATCGCTTGCGTAATGGTAGTACCGAAGAAGAGCAAGTAAGTCTGCTAATTCCTTCTAGTAGCGAAAAAATTAGTTATTTCACGGGTAGAGATAACCAGCTTTGGTGCATAACAGACAAGAAAGCGTTTGCTATTTTTGATGAAAATGCCAACCTAGTCGATTATTTTCCCCCATTGGAATTTTGTCCTTTGGCTACGGCTTCTACGTTGTATTATTTCTATGATGGCGAGAATGCCTGGGGTGTTTGTGGTACTGAGGTATATGTTTTCAGGCCATCTGATGGTCGGTGGGAGGAGGAGTATTTGGTGGATTGGTCCACAGGAGTTCCATTGTACCACTATAATATAAGGGATTTGGAGGTTTATAACGGAACTATTCTTATTACAACTTCAAAGGGAATATTTGTTAAAGAAAAAAATGCCAACCGCTGTTATCCGCTCGCTCCAGCCTGCCCTGAGTCGAACCTTCTGAATGCCAAAATTGTGGACGATCATTTATGGGTTTTGACTGAAAAGAAGCACGATTTATATGTATTGCCTTTGAATAGGAACATCGAAAATGGCGAGGATTCACCCAAATTTTGGTATGCCCCTAATCCTTCTAGTGGGCAACTGAATATACAAGCCAGTCAATTGTACAACGAACCGATTCAATTGGATATATTAGATCCATCAGGTAGGCGCGTACGTGCTTTGACGATGTCCTCTGGGAATGGATGGTCGTTTGATTTGAGCGATTTGGCCAAAGGCATTTATTTGTTGCATATGAGTAATGCACAGGTAAATAATACGGTGAAATGGGTGAAATATTGAGAATAGACGTACAACCTTAGTGTACGCTACGCTTTGTGTTCTTTGTGTACTGTTGTGGTAGAAAAAAACGAAGGAACGTGAAGTTAATAAATGAGCAATTTAATTCTTTAAAATATAATTTTATTTTTAATTCGTTGTATGTAAGTAGCGTACACTTTTTTTCAACTACAAAAGTACACAAGAGCGCACAAAAGCGTAGCGTTACACTTCGCTTGTTTTTTAGTTCACAAAAGCGTAGCGTAGTATTTTTATGGTCTGCTTGTTTATTGACCTCGGGGCTTTGACACGATTTTGAGTTAAGCGATTTGGTACCTTGTGTTTACCTGTGCATATCAGGACGGAACAGGTGAACACAAGGTGAAATATTGAAATTTTGGTGGCCGTATTTATCCAAAATTACTTCAAAAACCGCACACGTGTCATAAAATCGGTGTTATTGGCACCCAATTTTTTAGCAGCAGCAGGCGATACAATGACCTCAGCGTTATTGGCAAGATTATCTGGAATACGACCAATTACACGGGCAAAAACGGTTATTTTAGTAGCAGGATTGGTGACCGAAATACTAGTTCCAATGGCTGCTTCGCGGTGCAGGGCATATAAATCACCTACCTCGGAGTTGTCTTTAATCCAGTGACAGATACCTTGACTGCTTACTTCTTTGTATTTTACCCGTTGTTGGTCATATTTGGCTTTTAGCGCATCCGAAGCGGTGGGTTTACGGTCTTTGCGCCATTCGAGTTTGTAACCTTCGGTACCAATCCAGCCTACATGGAGCAGTTGGCCAGGGATAATAGTATTATTCTTTAGTTTATTGCGTTCTCTTATGCTATCCACAGGCATTTCAAAATGGCGACGGCAGATTTGGTACATATTATCACCCGGCTGTACGACATAACATAAAGGCGCATTTTGGGCAATTTTGAAATCATTTCGCTTGTACCTCTTGATGGCAATATTGGGCGTTGGAATAGCCACTAATTCGCCTGTATGCAGGATCGGATCTGTTTGGAAACGAGGGTTGTACTCGTATAATTCTTCCAGGCTTAGGCAATAATATTTGGCCAAAGAAAATAGCGTTTGTTTTGCTTTTACCCTGTGATGGATAATTTTTTGGCCGTCTTGAATGGTGAGATAAAGTGTATCTTTACTCGTCAAAAAAGTAGGTGTGCTTGGTTTGGTCTTTGTTTGCGCCTGTAAAAAAAATGGAACAACGCAAATCAAGAATAGTGGAGTTAACCTCATAGTTGATATAAAATGGTGAATATGGAGCGCAAAATTACGCCGTATAAGCGAAAGCATAACAATGAATAAACGAAGAATGGTCGAAAACAGTATCTTTGTGGGTATTTTGCAGCAAATTTTATGCCGTACTTCGGTAAACGCTACTTCGGCAAACTCAGTAACCGTACTTCGGCAAACTCAGTAACCGCCATACTTCAATAAACTAAGAAAGAAATGCTACTTATTGTTATTCCAGCCCGCTACGCTTCTACTCGTTTCCCAGGCAAACCACTCGCCATGATTGGCGACAAAAGCATGATCCAACGGGTATATGAGCAAGCGCAATCAAGCACCTTGGCCGATGAAATAGTCGTCGCCACCGATGATGAGCGGATCTATGACCACGTTGCCGCTTTTGGTGGAAAAGTAGTCATGACGGCCCACCACCACCTGAGTGGTACCGACCGCTGTGCAGAAGTGGCCAGTCTTTTCCCTGATGCCGAATGGGTGGTAAATTTGCAAGGAGATGAACCGTTTATTCAGGCAGAACAGATTGATTTACTGTGCCGTACACTTATCGCTTCGAAAGGAGGGATTGCTACTTTGGCCAAAAAAATAACGCAGGAACAACAGTTATTTGATGCCAATTGCGTGAAAGTTGTTTGTTCCCAACAAGGAGAAGCACTTTATTTTAGTCGTCATTCGATTCCTTTTGTACGTGGCGTGAAGCAGGCTGATTGGTTGAGCAAATCGCTGCATAATAAACATATAGGTTTGTATGGTTTTCGACGGGAAATATTGTTGGAATTGGCTCAATTGCCTCCATCTCCGCTGGAATTGGCGGAATCCTTGGAGCAATTGCGCTGGCTCGATCACGGTTATCGCATTGCGGTGGGTATCACGGAATTGGAGACGGTGGGTATTGATACACCAGAAGATTTGTTAGACATTATACAGCATTAGTTTCGTATGCTGAGAATGGTTAATTTTCACCAAATTTTCGTTAAATTTTTCGCCGAAAATACCCCATTTCGACTGCAAAATTTGCCTTGATTTGATAAAAATTTCCTCATTTCAGCATTACGAAACTAATGCTGTATAATGTCTATTGGATATTAATAATGCACTATAAACTTCTATAAATGCGATTACTCGCCCGCCAGGATTTGATAAACAATACGCCTCCAAATACAGCCGCTGCATAACAATAGCGATCTTGCTGATCCGAGGCATATTGCGTTGCTGCTAAAGACAATACTACCAAAGCAGCCATTTGCCATTGTCGGTTGGTTTGGAAATGCAATTTAGCGGCCAAACGTTGGTCGGGGGTGCGCAATTCAATTTTTCCGCGCCTAATTTTTTGTAAGGTTTGGCGGAGTTCATCTGGTAAGGCCATTGTATTGACCAATGTACCTTGTACTAAATTAGTGGCAAAAGTCAGTAAGCCGTTTTTGTCGGTCAATAATAGGTTTTGTAAATAAGGTCGAACGACTTCCAGTGGATTCAATTTATCATCTAGGGTGGTACTGATGCCGAGCAGGAGCATAAGGGCGCGGTTGAGTAAAATATAGTCTTTAGGGACTTGTACCGTGCCGGATAAACCAGAAATACCAATATCTTGAATGAGCGTATAAAGGCTATTATTGAACGGATTTACTTTAATATCTTTAAAATTGAGTCCTTCGAGATGGACTTCATTTTGTAGGAAATTGCGCAATGCCTGCACCATTTTTTCGGCCATTTCCTCTGCTTCGTGGCCTGTTGCGATAAAACCCATGGCTTGGCAGGCTTCTACAATGGCTACGGTATCGCTTTTTACGGCGGCTTCAATGAGTTTAGGCATGCCTTCGCGCATAGCATTGCTCACGTAGCCCGTAGCACCAAAATCGAGGAGAACGAGTGTGCCATCTTGCTCTACCAGCAGGTTGCCTGGATGTGGATCAGCGTGGTAAAACCCATCTTTAAAAATCATTCGACACCAAGCGTGTAGTATGGTAGCGGCGATTGCTTTGCGGTCGAGGTGCCAATCGTCCAATTGGTGGATATTGGCCACTTTTACGCCATTGTGCCAAGTGGTAGTGAGCACGCGCATGGTGGAATAATCGGTGTGTACTTTGGGTATTACGATACCGGGTTCATCGGCGAGGTTGTGGCTAATGACTTGCATGGATTCGGCCTCGCGGACAAAATCCAGTTCTTCTTCGATCATTTTACGCACCTGAGTATAAAGATGATCCATGCCTTTGATCTGATAAAACCACGATAACATTTGGGTTAATCGTCGAATAATTTCCAGATCAATTTGTGCAATAGATTCAATATCAGCGTGTTGTATTTTTACAACTACTTCGGTGCCATCGTGTAGGCGTGCGCGGTGTGCTTGCCCGATGGAGGCTGCGGCGAGCGGTATTTCCTGAAATTCGGCAAATAATTCGTTGGGCGATTTCCCAAATTCTTTTTGGATACGCGCTGTTACTTGCGCAAACGGTCGGGGAGGTATTTTGTCTTGTAGTTCTTCGAGTGGTTTTTGGAAGGCTTCGGGTAGGAAATTGGTTAAAATAGAGAGTAATTGGCCTACTTTTACAAATAATCCATTGAGTTCGAGGATCGTTGATTTTACGCGATTGGCATTGTGCAGGTGCAATGCCATAATGCGGGATTCGTAATATTTTTCACCTAAAATACGCCCGGCGATCCATAATCGAGCATAACTCCACATCACGCCAAAAGAGGTAGCGTAGGCAACTCGGGCTCGTTTTGATTTGTTGGTGATCATAATAGGGTAGCGGCTTTTTTATGAAAATTGGATCGTAAAGGTAGGAATTTTGCCCGCTTTTGTGTATAAGTATTTCAGTACCGAGATTAAATTGTCGGGGCTGGGGGTAGTAGCCCCGACAATAACATATTTTTTTATATAACGCAATGGTTAAATAAGTACTTTAAAATTTTAAAGTACTTATTTAACTCAACTATTTTACACCTTCGTCGTCCACCAATTTTTCACCTTCCAGCCTAATAAATACATCACTGGCAAGATAATTAGCGTAATAAAAGTAGCAAAACCAAGGCCAAAAATAATCGTCCAGCACAATGGTCCCCAAAACGCAACTGAATCGCCACCTAGATAAATCTTTGGATCGCCGTGCGTAAATAGACTTTCAAAATCAATATTGAAACCGATTGCCAATGGAACAAGCCCAAGAATAGCAGCAGTGGCCGTTAGGAATACAGGTGTCATACGGATACGTCCTGCCTCAATAATGGCCTCTTTTACGGCCAGGCCTTTTTCTCGCAGAATATCGGTGTATTCCACCAGCAAGATCCCGTTTCGGACTACAATACCTGCCAATGCAACAACACCAACACCCATCATAATGACCGAAAAGTCCATTTTGAATACGGCCATACCCAAGAGTACACCGATGATGGAAAATACCACTTCCGACATGATAATCAAGGTTTTACCAATAGAGTTGAATTGTGCTACCAAGATCAAGAGGATCATACCAATAGAGATCAGTAATGACCTACCCAAAAACGAAACAGCATCAAGAAACTCCGCATCTTCACCCGCAAAACCTACTGTAACGCCTTCTTGAGGAGGAATAGCAGCCACAGCGGCTTTTATTTTGTTGATGACTTCTGTTTGTTTCGGCTGATATTCGGCAATAATATTGGACGAAATGGTCACAATACGCTCTTGGTCTTTCCTGCGCACGCCGCCATAAGTATTAGAGTACTTTATATCGGCCAATGAAGCCATTGGAACCGAGCGCAATACACCACCCATATTCATATCGCGGAAGGTGATATTCAGGTTTTCCACGGCATTGATATTACCACGTTGGTCTTCTTTTAGGCGAATATTTACGGGTACTTCATCTTCACCATCGCGGAATTTGGTGGCTTCTTTGCCGAGTATGGCGGTACGGAATTCCATACCGATCTGGGCCGTAGAAATACCTTCGCGGTTGGCGCGGTCGCGGTCGATATCGATATTAATTTCTGGTTTAGAGACAATCATATCGGTGCGTAATTCTTCCACTCCAGGTACTGCCACAGAATCGAGGTAGCGTTTTACCATAGCGGATACCGCAACCAATTGAGGGAAATCATCGCCGCGAATTTCCACCGAAATGGGTTTTGGAGATGGTGGTCCACCAGATTCTTGATCCACCGTAATTTCGGCACCAGGGATAATGCCCGCTGTTGCTATGCGAATCTTATCCATGTATTCTTTAGTACTTACCCCGTTGCGTTTGGCAAACTCTACAAATGCCACGCCCACTTTACTTTT
>JAAFHO010000111.1 GCA_013297575.1 Chitinophagales bacterium | reverse complement strand
ATCTCTCACCAAATGGCTGACAGGGCTTTTGGTATTTGGAGGATGGGGTATATGGTTGCTACTGGATACCCCAAACAGGACAAAAGGCAGGGCTTGGTTGGATATATTGTTGGGTGCTCTTACCTGCGCTATCGTCTTTTTACCTTGGCAATGGTATATCCGCACTGCATTCCCAGCCGAAAGTGCGGCATCTTATGCACACAATGTAAAGCATATTTTCGAGGATTTGGGGCATCCGGGCGACCAATGGACACACGCCTTGTTTATGGGTATCGCCTATAGTGGTAAATATTTTTTGTTGCTGATGTATATTGGTTTTATACTTTCGTGGCAACAGCCTATAAATCGTAAGTTGAGTGGCGTAATGGCTGCTATGTTTGCCGTAGTTTATGTCTTTTTTTCATGTTTTGTGGGTACAAAGATGCCCGGTCTTACCTTTCCGGTTGCGGGCATAGGATTTATTTGGATCGCTATTGCAGCCTTTAAGATATTTGAAATACTGACCAATTGGCTACCCAGTTATTACGCTCCAGTCAAGTTTACGCTCTCTTTTTTACTGCTGTTATCGCTCATGGGTTATAGTTTGAAACCGGATAAAATAGCATTAGCACGGCAACCCGATAATGTGGAGCGGAACAAAGAGATCGAAAACACACGGATTTATCAGTCGTTGAATCAATATGTTGCACCTGATGAGGTCATTTTGAATTGTAAAAGTTTTGAAGACACAGAACTGCGATTTTGGCAACCCAATAATGCGTACCATTGGTACCCTACGGAAAAGCAAATAGACAGTTTGTATAGTAACGGTTATAAATTGAGTGCTTTCAAAAGCCATAATGACCAAGCATTACCAGCGTATATGCTGAACAGCCCAAAAGTTAAAATTATTGATTTGATGTTAAAGTAAGTAGGACAATTGTACTATTTACCAAAAATGGAGTCTAAATAAAGTTATGAACGGGAAGAAAAAACAAGTACTCACTATATTATGTTGCGCTTTTTTTGCCCTTGTGCTAAAAGCCAACCACGATCCTAGTCCTACCACCGACTACAGTAAGGCTGGTGTGGATGGGCCACACGTTTTTTACAAAGGCGGGAAAATTGTAGTAAAATCGGTTGTTTTAGAGGATACCATTCCGGTAGGACGCAAATCCGTCTATAAAGATAAGTCTGATATCTTGCTTACGTGTAATATCCCCGAAACGGGAGATGCGTTTTCATTTAGTTTAATGGACAGCATTGTGTTGGCACCTGCGGTCTATCCAGCCACAATGCAGCGAATTTTGGTACTTTCGGATATTGAAGGTAATTTTTTGGCTTTAAAAACCATGTTATTGGGCGCAAAAGTGATCGATGATAAGTTCAATTGGACTTTTGGGAAAGGGCATTTGGTCCTCTTGGGCGATTTTTTTGATCGCGGTGTTAATGTAACCGAATGCCTATGGTTGATTTACAAATTGGAAAAAGAAGCCGCATTAGATGGTGGTGTAGTGCATTTTATACTCGGCAACCATGAGATAATGAATATGGCCAATGACACCCGTTATGTGCGGAATAAATACTTTGCCAATGCTGAACTGATTAGCGAAGAATATCAAGAGTGGTTTTCGGCCAATACCGAACTAGGGCTTTGGTTGCGCTCCAAAAATGCGATGGAGCAGATCGGTGATTATATGTTTTGCCACGGTGGTATCAGTCCAGCGGTAACCAATAGCCGCTTAGATATGGAAACAGTGAATCGACTTGCCCGCCGTTGGTACGGTAAACCGGTTAAAACCATCACCGATCCCGATGCAGCCCTGATTTTTGACGATAAAATAGGCATTTTTTGGTACCGCGAAATGGCGCGCAACAAAGCAGATAAAGATGCTGTGACATTGGCTTTGGACAAATTTAAGGTGAGCCGCTTGATTCTTGGGCATACACTCGTTTCTGATGTGCTGGCACTATATCGGGGTAAAGTGATTTGCATTGATCTCTTTCACGAAGAAAATATACGCCAAGGTTTTATGAAAACCCTATTTATTGATAAAGGCTTGTTTTATGGTCTGGATAGTAGGGGGGAAATGACTTCTTTGGTGATGCAGTAGGAAATCCACAGCAGTTATTTGAGAAGATTACAGATATGATTCAAGCCCATTACGAGTTCTGATTCTTTTAGGTATTACTACTAATTTTAAAAGTAATCCAAAATAATGGAATTAAAAAAGGATAAAAAAACATTGCAAAAAAGGTGTAGCCGTGATTGCGGCTCGCCCAAATGCCAATAAGGCTATCAATAAAATCGTAAGAAGACATATACACTAAAATGACAAAAAATGGTGCTAACAGGCTAGACAAATTGATCGAAGCAGCCGATGGCTTGTTGCCCAATAACATACGGAAAAATACTGCCATAAATATACTGCCTACCGAAGTAAACCCCAATGGCCCAAAATCAAGGGCATATTGCGCTGCTGTACTGATTTTGGGTTTCCATTCTAATTTCAAATAATCTCCGGGTAAGGAATCAAAATGCCACACCGTTTCAAGATTTTCCACCTTGCCGGGTGGCTTTAGGTGGCCAGTCGTCAAACTAACAGGCATAGAGGCATCTGTAACGCTAATATCCAATGTCCCAAACGATTTCCAATATTTAGCCGGGAAAAGTGAATACCTAAAACTTGTTTCGAGCAACCAATCACTTCGATCACTCCATAAAGTCGCGTTATATGTTACCTGCACATGATGCGTTCCAGCAGATAATTTCATTTCAAAATATTTTAGTGCATCTAAAGGGTATGGCCTGGAGTCACTACCTCTATCGGGCAGCAAAACCGTAAAATCACGGGTGTTTTTAAAAATATTTAAGTTGTTGGTAAAGCAGGCAAAGGAAATATTTTTATCCAATACTAGAATACGGACAGGCTTGTTGTCCAATGTCACTACAAAATCGCCATCCAAATCCATAGCGTAAAAAAGTAGGGGAATTTGCATGCCGGGTTGATCTGCCTTGATAAAATAATTAACTGTACAACGCGCCAATTGCGCATCTTTATCCATTGAAATATTGATTTTTTCGTATAAAATATCCACATCCGCAGATGAAAAAGGAGAACCTGTAATGGTGCCTTCGCGGAGCGGGCTAGCCATATTTGCCCAATTCACAGCGGTGTAAAGTAGTAGAAAAAAAGTATAGATATAGCGCATTTTTTTGATAGTGTATTTACGTTGATTTTGACCTAAAACAAGCCTTTACAAACGATAAAGATTGTACTTTAGTCGCTAGTTTTACGTTTTTTGCAAAATTGCAGGAATAAACATGCCTGTTTTTGTTCATTTTCGCTCTACGGTAGCCCATATGCCATCATCGGATTTAAAATTAAAATTAGGTTAATTTTAAAATAATAATTTATTATTTCCTCAACATCCTTTTTTCCTTTTTTAATTCTAAATTTTAATTCCCTGTCTAAAATATAGGTTTTACTCCTAACATCGTCTTATTTTTGCCTCTTGTTTCATTCCATCGTTTTCCTGCTCTTTAGGAACGACGAAGAGCAAACACTACAACTATATAACGTTCTATTTATTTGCATGACAAACCTTATACTTTTTGGCCCTCCCGGATCGGGCAAGGGAACACAAGCTGCCAAGTTGATCGATAAGTACAATTTGGTACATATCAGCACCGGTGATCTGTTCCGTTACGAGATGGGCAACAATACCCCGTTGGGATTACAAGCAAAAGCATTTATGGCCGAAGGCCGCTTGGTTCCCGATGAAGTGACCATCGGTATGCTGCGCAATAAAGTAGAAGCGCATCCCGAAGCACAAGGATTTATTTTTGATGGATTTCCACGCACTATTCCTCAAGCAGAAGCATTGGATAGTTTATTGGCCGAAATGAACACCGATATCGCTGGCCTCATTGCGCTGGAAGTGGATGATGAAGAAATTGTAGTCCGCGTCCTCAACCGCGGTAAATCATCGGGCCGCCCCGACGATAATGACGAGGCCATTATCCGCAAACGGATTACTGTCTATAAACAGGAAACAACCCCTGTTTTCGACTACTACGCCGAGCATGGCAAAAGCCACAGCATTCCCGGTGTAGGCTCTATCCACGATATTTTTGAACGTTTGTGTATGACTATAGACCAACTCTAGTATGAAAGTACATTTTTACTTGCGCTACGGCACTCAATTTGGCCAAACGCTTTCCATTTCGATTACAAAAGACGGCCAAACGCAATACCAACCTATGCTATATGTCAACCAAGAGTTTTGGCATTTCGCATTGGAAATTACGGACAAAAAGCCTTCTGGAATACTGCGTTACCAATACGAACTCCATAACACAGGTAAAATAAGTACCCCCGATTGGGAATCGGAACGTTCTATCGACCTCGGTGAGCACACCAAAGGCGATGTACAAATTATAGACACTTGGAATAATGCAGGCGCGTACGAAAACGCCTTCGCCACCCAACCGTTTAAAAATATCTTTTTCAAACAAGATAGCAACCCGGCCAAGGTAAAACAAGCCACCAAATTCACGCACGAGTTCCGAGCCAAAGCACCTATGTTACGTGCGGGTGAGTCCCTCTGTTTACTCGGTACAGGCAATGGCCTCCACGATTGGAGCGTAACTCAGCCTATTTTGATGAACCGCAATGGCGACTGGTGGAGTGCGCGGGCTGATCTTGGTAAAGACGATTTCCCATTGGCTTATAAATACGGCATTTGGGACAATAATACCAAAAAATTCAGCCGATTTGAAGACGGCGACAACCGCGTCCTCTATTTTGCAGGCGATGCGTCCAATGCCGTGGTGCTGCACGATGGTTTTGTGCGCGTACCCAACGATGGTTTCAAAGGCGCAGGTGTGGCCATTCCGGTATTTAGTCTGCGTACCGACCAAAGTTATGGTACAGGCGAGTTTTCGGATTTGAAACCACTCGCAGATTGGGCATCGTCCATTGGCCTAAAAATTATCCAATTATTACCCGTAAACGATACTTCTGCCACTTCAACCTGGACAGATTCGTATCCTTATGCTGCCGTATCGGCCTTTGCACTACACCCTTTGTACCTTAATATAAAGGCAGTAGCAGGCAAAAAACACGCGGCATTGCTCAAACACTTTGACAAAAAGCAAAAGCAACTCAATAGCCTCGAGACCGTGGACTATGAGGCCGTAATGCAGGAAAAAAGCACTGCTATTCGCCTTTTGTACGACGCCATGGCCGCTGAAACCTTTGCCGACAAAGCATATCAGGTGTATTTTGAGGAGAATAAACATTGGTTGGTGCCTTATGCCGTATTTACTTGGTTAAAAGAACAAAACGGTACTTCGGATTTTTACCAATGGAAAAAATACAGCGTTTATCAGCAAAAAGAGATCGACGCTTTAACAGCCGCCGGGAGTAAACAACTCAAAGACATTGCGCTACACTATTTTGTGCAATGGCAACTCCACCTGCAACTCAAAGATGCTGCCGATTATGCCCACGCCAAGGGATTAGCCATCAAAGGAGATATTCCGATTGGTATTTACCGCTATTCCTGCGACGCTTGGGTAGCGCCCGAACTCTATAATATGAGTCGCCAAACGGGTGCGCCACCCGATGATTTTGCGGAAAAGGGTCAAAATTGGGGTTTTCCGACCTATAATTGGGAGCGGATGAAAGCCGATGATTTTGCTTGGTGGAAACAGCGTTTTGAGCAAATGAGCCTCTATTTCGATGCATTCCGTATCGATCATATTCTTGGTTTTTTTCGTATTTGGAGTATTCCCTTGGATGCCATAGAAGGTATTTTGGGGCGTTTTGTACCCGCTATTCCGGTGCGGGAGCAAGAGTTTTGGCAAGAAGGAATTGGGTTCAATAAAGATCGTTTTTGTCGTCCGTTTATTTCAGAAAGGGTACTTTGGGAGGTATTTGGCGATGATGCGATCCATGCGCGCCAGTTTTTGCAAGTGAATGAAGCCACAGGTACTTATGATCTTAAACCGGAATTTGAGAGTCAGCAAAAAGTACAACAATGGATGGATCAACAACCTGCGTCGGATCTGAATATCCGTTTGCGCAATGGCTTGTTTAACCTGATTGCTAATGTTATTTTGTTGCAAGACGAACAAGGCAATTACCATTTCCGGTTTGGTATTGACAAAACAACGTCGTTCCGTTATCTGGACGATACTATCAAGGCGAAGATCAACGCCATGTATATCAATTATTTCTTCCGCCGACAGGATGATTTTTGGCAACGGGAGGCGATGGAAAAACTACCCGCCCTCAAACGCGGCACCAATATGCTTATTTGCGGCGAAGACCTCGGTATGGTTCCTGGCTGCGTACCCGATGTAATGAATGATTTGGGTATTTTGTCGCTGGAAATACAGCGGATGCCCAAGAAAACAGGATCCACTTTTTTCCACCCCAAGGATGCGCCTTATTTGTCGGTAGTAACACCGTCCACCCACGATATGAGTACGATACGGGGCTGGTGGGAAGAGGATCGGAAACTATCGCAACGTTTTTACAATGAGCAACTCCAGCGCGAAGGCGATGCGCCATTTTTCTGTGAACCTTGGATCAATCGCGCTATTATAGAGCAGCATATCTACTCGCCAGCGATGTGGAGTATTTTCCAATTGCAGGATCTAATGGGCTCCGATGGCGATATACGCCGCGAAAATCCCAACGACGAAAGGATCAATGTGCCGGCCAATCCAAAACACTATTGGCAATACAGGATGCACCTGAGTTTGGAGGATTTGATGGGGAAGAAGGGGTTCAATGCGGATTTGAAGGAGATGTTGGTGGGGAGTGGGCGTGGGTGAGGCTTTCCGAAGATTTGAACCGACTCAAAAAGGTTGACACAAAGATAAGTTTAAAAAAGCGTTAACTTTACTTTTTAAAAACACATTATCATGTCAAATTTTAGAAGAACATTTACCAAAGAGCAGAAGTTAGAAATCGTTAAACAGTCCCTTGTGGAATTTGCTGTAATAGAAGATCTAGCGGCTCAGTACAAGATACACCCGAATAGCATATATAAATGGCGTCGGGAGTATATGAAGTATGAAGAAGCATCATTTCCTGGCAATGGAAATAAGCTATTGAGTGTAGAACAGAAAGAAATTGAAGACTTGAAGAAACAATTGAGGGAGGTCGAGTTGGAGAAGGAGATATTAAAAAAGGCCTTGGGCATCTTCTCGTCACCAAGCAGGAAAAATTTACTTTTATGAAAGAGTATTTGTCGCGTTTCCCTGTTGAGATGATGTCCCGAGTTTTAGGTGTAAGTAGAGGAGGTTACTATAAGCAGTTTAAAATCAAGCATTTGAATGGTTCTTGTACTGAATTGGACAAGATGACATAGAAGCCATCTTGTCCAAAAACGAGCGCAAAAACTTACTCTCTTTAGTCAAAGTTTTCCTAATAGAACACGCAATTATTCATTTATCCAATGACCAATTTTTATATATTCCAGAGGTATGGTATAAACCTACCCCTACCTAATCATTCAATTTAAGTACCTTCAAAAACGCTTCTTGTGGCACTTCTACACTACCAAATTGCTTCATTTTCTTTTTACCCTCTTTTTGTTTATCCAACAATTTGCGTTTACGCGAAATATCACCGCCATAACATTTTGCGGTTACGTCCTTGCGGAGCGCTGAGATCGTTTCGCGGGCAATGACTTTGGCTCCGATAGCACCTTGAATGATAATTTGGAACTGTTGGCGCGGCAGCAACTCTTTGAGTTTTTCGCACATACGGCGACCCATGTATTCTGCTTTAGAGCGGTGTACCAGTGCCGACAGCGCATCCACTTGTTCGCCGTTGAGTTTGATATCCAAACAAACCAGATCCGTTTCGCGGTAATCCAATAGACTATAATCAAACGACGCGTAACCGCGTGTGGATGATTTCAACTGATCGTAAAAGTCGAAAACGATTTCGGCCAAGGGCAGGTGGAAAACAATTTCCAATCGCGTAGGCGTAAGGTAATGTTGTTTAATCAGGATACCGCGCTTGTCTAGGCACAATTTCATAATATTACCAATGTAATCTGGTTTGGTAATGATTTGAGCGTAGATATAAGGTTCTTCTGCTTTTTCCAAGTGATTGGGTTCCGGCAATTCGCTCGGCTGGTGTACCTCGCGGCGGATACCTTTTGAGTTGGTAGCGAAATAGGTTACGTTGGGAACAGTCGTGATAATATCTTGGTCAAATTCGCGGGAGAGGCGTTCGGTTACAATTTCGAGGTGCAACATACCCAAGAAACCACAACGGAATCCAAAGCCCAAGGCCATCGACGTTTCTGGTTCAAATACCAGTGATGCGTCGTTGAGTTGGAGTTTTTCGAGTGAATCGCGCAGGGCAGAAAAATCGTCGGTATCTAGTGGATAAAGACCCGCGAATACCATTGGTTTTACTTCCTCAAAACCCTTGACCGGGGATTCACAAGGGCGCGCCAAATGCGTAATGGTATCACCCACTTTGATCTCGCGGCTCACTTTGATACCGGTTATAACATAGCCTACATCACCAGCACTGATCTGAGGCGACTCGAACATGCCCATTCGGAGCAAGCCCACTTCTTCGGCGATTACTTCCTTTCCTGTATTATAAAACTTGATTTTGTCGCCTTTTTTCAAAGTACCGTTCATAATCCGCACATAAGCGATAACACCGCGGTACGAATTGAACATAGAGTCAAAAATCATCGTTTGCAATGGCGCTGATTCGTCGCCTTGGGGTGCAGGAATACGGTCAATAACGGCAGCCAAAATTTCAGGAATACCAATACCCGTCCTACCCGAAGCCGAAATAATTTCTTCGCGTTTGCAACCAATCAGGTCGATGATTTGGTCTTGTACCTCTTCCACATTTGCGCTAGGCATGTCCACTTTATTCACAATCGGAATAATTTCCAAGTTGTGATCTACAGCGAGATACAAATTACTAATGGTTTGAGCCTGAATACCTTGTGAGGCATCTACCAATAAAAGCGCGCCTTCGCAAGCGGCAATAGAACGGCTCACTTCATACGAAAAGTCAACGTGTCCTGGTGTATCGATCAGGTTAAAAATGTATTCTACTCCATCGGCAGGGTGGATATAACGCATCTGAATAGCATGGCTTTTGATGGTAATGCCGCGCTCGCGCTCCAAATCCATATTGTCCAATGCTTGTGCCTGCATATCGCGCTTGCTGATCGTGTTGGTGTATTCCAACAGGCGGTCGGCGAGCGTACTTTTCCCGTGGTCGATGTGTGCAATAATGCAAAAATTGCGAATATTTCTCATGTAATATTTGTCCGTTCCTTACAAACTAAACCGAAAGTCAGGTTGATTGTTGTAAAGCGGCGCAAAAGTATAGCTTTTTCAGGCATAAAAGCCGCTAAATATAATTATTTTGAAATAGTCTATATTATTTTGAAGGTATTAGCGTGCTTTACACGTTTTTCATTGTATTAAACTGCTATAAATGATGCGCGACCTGCTAGATGCCGCTGTAAATATGTACAACCGCCCCAATTTTATTGCCGATGATCCAATTGGCATACCCCACCGTTTTGCGCTGTTGCAAGACAAAGAAATTACGGCTTTTTGGGCGGCCATGTTGGCTTGGGGGCAGCGCAAAACCATTATCAACAATACCAATCGGTTGGTGGACTTGATGGATGGTGCGCCTTATGATTTTATATTGCACCACGAAGAAAAAGACAGAGCGCGTTTTCTGGATTTTAAACACCGAACGTTCCAGGCCACCGACACCTTGTATTTCTTGGAGTTTTTTCAACAGTTTTACAAAAAAAACGCTTCATTAGAGCATGCTTTTGCCCGCCATCTTTCGCCGGATGATTTGCATACAGAAAAAGCATTGATTGGATTTCACCGCGATTTTTTTGATCTCCCGGATGCGCCCGCGCGTACCCGTAAGCACGTGGCCACGCCCGAGCGCAATTCTACTTGCAAGCGACTGAATATGTTCTTGCGCTGGATGGTGAGGAGCGACGACCGCGGCGTGGATTTTGGGGTGTGGAAACAAATAAAACCCAGCCAATTACTGATTCCGCTGGATGTACATGTGGAACGTGTGGCGCGGAGATTGGGTCTTTTAGAACGACCACAAACGGATTGGAAAGCGGTATTGGAACTGACCGAAAGACTACGTGCATTTGATGCCAACGACCCAGTTCGGTATGATTTTGCGTTGTTTGGAATGAGTGTTAATGCGGATTAATTACGCATTTCTAAATAGAAACAATTGATTACCTTTGCAGTATGAAAAAGCGATTCAATGTAACTGGTGTCTGTTTTTTGGATCAACACTATGTGGCTGATACCTCGGCGAAGTTTGCACGCATTATGGAAATGATTGAGATGGGCGACTATTTCACCATCAACCGTCCTAGGCAGTATGGGAAAACTACAATGCTGTTCACATTAGCCAATGCCCTAAAACAAACAGGAGAATACGTGGTATTTCGTATTAGTTTTGAAGGTGTGGGCGATACCGTTTTTGAAAGCGAATCTACACTTGCGCCTATGTTTTTTCGTCGACTTGCGAAATATATGCAAAACCATGACAAAAATTTAGCCGCGTACATTCAATCTGCATCCCTTCATTTAGATGGCATGGGCACGCTTTCGCAAGCCATAACTGACCTCGTGATTTATAGCGGAAAAAAGGTGGTCGTCTTTATTGACGAGGTAGATAAAAGCAGCAATAATCAATTGTTTATCAGTTTTTTAGGCATGCTGCGCGATAAGTATTTGGAACGATCTGAGGAGCCAACCTTCCACGCCGTAGTACTTACAGGGATACACGACGTAAAATCGCTCAAATTAAAACTCCGCCCCGAAGACGAAAAAAAATTTAATTCTCCTTGGAACATCGCTGCTGATTTTAAAGTTGATATGAACCTCCAGCCGACTGAAATAGCACCGATGCTGGAGGAGTATGCGCAAGATCGCGGTGTGGTGGTAGATACTGTGGCTGTTGCAGAACGCCTCTTTTATTACACCTCTGGTTATCCTTTTCTTGTCAGCAAACTCTGCAAAATATTTGATGAAGAACTGCTGGCCGAAAAACCAGAAAAAACATGGACGACGCAGGATGTGGATATTGCGGCTCGGCAATTGATTGGGGAAACCAATACTAATTTTGACGAACTTTCTAAAAACTTGGACAATAACCCGGATCTCTATCAACTCACACAATCTATTGCCATAGAAGGTGAGCAGTATGCCTTTGAACCGAATGACCCCGTAGCAAGTCTCGGTATTCAATATGGTATATTTGCTGATAGAAAAGGACTTGCCATTCACAATCGAATCTATCAGGAGGTTATCGTTAATAAAATGAGTTTTCGCGTCCAACGCGAGCATACGCGCCTGATAAACCCTTACAGCACACCCTACTCATTACCGGATCACCGATTAGATGTGCAAAAGGTCATCTTGAAATTTCAGGAAGTTATGCATGCCGAATATAGCCCAAAAGAGCGTGATTTTTTGGAACGGCAAGGACGTTTAGTTTTTTTGGCTTTCCTAAAACCCATTCTCAACGGGCATGGACATACTTTTAAAGAGCCTCAAATTTCGGAAGAAAAACGATTGGACGTAATTATTACCTATTACCAGCACCAATACCTGATCGAACTCAAATTGTGGCGCGGCCAACAAGCCCATGAAGCAGGACTGGATCAATTGGCCGATTATTTAGACCGCCTCGGCCTCGACGAAGGTTTTTTACTCATATTCGATCCACGAGTAACCAAGGATTGGAAAAGCGAGGAGGTGGTGCATCAGGGCAAGCGGATCTTTGCGGTATGGGTGTAAGTAGTACGAATTACGCATTTCCAAATAGAAACAATTGATTAGGAACGGTGTTGGAATAAAGGTACAAATTCAGGCTTCAGATTTTGGTCTCAGATTTTCTGTTTTTTTGCGCGAATAGCCTACCTATTTAAGTAGAAAAAGAGGAAATATGAGGGCAAAAGAT
>JAAFHO010000113.1:6431-11944 GCA_013297575.1 Chitinophagales bacterium | reverse complement strand
TTAGGGGGGGGGGCAAATATTATTTTGTTTACTAACCTTATTTTTATCAATGATGTTTACTAGCGCCTTTGCGCAATCTCCCTGCGCTTTCACTTACACCTTAGTCCCCGGCAATAATGGGGAAGTACAGTTCAATGGTATATACCCTAGCGGATGTATTGAGTATGAGGAGTGGGTTTTGGGCGATGGTACAAGACTCCAAGAAGTGAGTGACCCGCGCCATTTGTACCTAGCAGCAGGGATATCTATAAATGGTGTTTTTACCGTAACCCATATCGTGCAGTATCAAGGTACGGTTTATACTTGCCAGCAAACGATCACCGTAACCTTAAATCCGTACAATGACTTATGTAGGGATCGATATTTTGGTTATGATGTGGATGGTTGTACCTTAACCTTGGGTAGTACCTTAAACGCTGTAACCACCCCATTAGATGTCACTATTTCATTTGGCGATGATAGCCCACCAGTTACCAACCAAACCAATGTGACCCATTCTTACGCCGCACCTGGAACTTATGATGTATCTCAAACTTATATTGTTTATGATGATATGGGTGGTGTTTTAGCGCAGGGTATATGTACACGTCCGGTTACGGTTGGGTGTTGTTGTACAATTGATCCACCTATATCTGTGGATTTTGTACTTGACTGTGGAATGTTGAAGATGAAATTAGGTACCGACGTATGTTGTGAGTTACATAAATGTCAAACATTATCTGTTATTTATGGAGATATGTTAAATCCTAAATTTTTGGATATTTGTAATTTGGGTGAAATATGCATTACAGACTATTCAACTTACGGCAATAACCAGTCCAATTTTATTAAAATAGAATATCGGTCTTTTTGCCATGGCCAACCCGTAGTAAAGACACTGAATGTAAAACCTTCTTTTGAAGGTATTTTCTTGGGACTTAATCCCAGTGAGCCTACTTTATGCAGCCCAACTAATGGTATAGGTACAGATGCTTGCCCTTTTTATACTAGTAATTTGAGTCAATATGAGTCTAATCTCATGGGAACAATCCTTAATGGCCCCGCATCCGTTTTTGTAGCCCCCAATAGTATTATCCAAGTAGATAAATCCTTCTCTTTTATTGGGAATATTAATATTGTAATGGGTAAGAATTCTGGTTGGAATGTCCTTGGTCGTCCTACAGCGTCTACAGGTTATACGCTTGAAATAAATAATGGCGTGTCTATATCAGGATCGTGTTGCCTCTGGCGCGGTATATATGTTTATGGAAATGGAATGTTTATGAGTCAACAAGGTCAAGTAAATGCAAGCAACAACTCCATTTCAGATGCACTTTACGCTGTGCGTTTGTTTAGTCAACAGAATACTACCCCGCGCCTAGTCACAAGAAACACAACCTATTCTAATAATTTTATTTCTATACGCGGAACAGATGGTAGATTTAATCTGATTTCGAGTGGCGAGGCATTCCGCCAAAATACATTTACTTCATCCGGGTTGTTGTGTATTGAACCCTGTCTAAATAACTTGATTGATGTACTACCTCCTGGACTTAGTTACCAGCAAACTCGATCTTATGCGGGTATATTCTTAAAAGGTGGTGCTATCAATACGCCTGGAGTTACAAACTTGCTTAATCTGACGATACCACCTGTTTCAGATAATAGAATAAATACGTTCTCTAACCTCGCCAATGGCATTTTAGCCTCTGATCTTACATTGGATATACAGGATTGTGCCTATTTCGATAATATGCAACAAGGAGGGTATTCATTTGGTGGTGGCTATGGCGTGCGCTGGTTTGATAATACGGGCAATTTTGATCTCGTTTATAGAGGATTGACAGATGTATCAGACCCTAACCTAATTAATGGAGTTGGATTTAACAATTGCGCAACAGGTATAAGAGCCGCATCGCTCGTGCCTAATAATCCTAGTAATATTACCATTAGAGGATGTGGAATGAATACTGTGGGCAACGGTGTGGAACTCAACGCGAATCAAGGTGATTTAACGGGTAGTATACACCATAACCGCATCAATAGTAATGGTCAGTACGGAGTAGGTTTATTTGATATGACACCATCCCCAAGTAACATACAAATAATGGACAATACATTAAATGCAAGTCCTGGTATCGGAGTATGGATCGTTGGCCCTGATTTCAGCGGCCCACAACAAGTAGAAATAGGTCCCAATAACCTAATCAATGCCACGATTACAGGTATAAATGCTTTTAATTATTCTCGCGCTTATATTCATGAAAACACGATTCTGGGGACTGGTGCAGGGGGAAGCGGAATATTGGCCACAGGTGGCGTTTCCGAAATAGAGTGCAATACTATTGGAGGTAATCATTTTTATGGTGTAAATGTAATAGACAATGAAATCCATAAAGATCTTTCGTTCAATACGATCAGTAATTTGGGGGAGGGTATTCGTATGGATGGCACATGCCCTGCTGAAAATTTTATTAAATGCAATACATTAACTAATAATTTGCTCAGCTATGCCAATTTGGCTATTACAGGACAACAATTCAATACTGGAAATACTTGGGTAAATACAGGTGCCTTTGCAGATGGTTCTGTTAATGTTGGTTTATCAAGATATTTTATTCCACTAGGAACGACTCCAATTACAGTCACGCCAATAACCGGTTGGTTTATTCAAAATCCATCATTGTCCATTCCACAATGTACCAAAACCTGCGTAGCCAATATTGTAGGTGGTGGTGGTGGTATTAAAGAACTGGATAAGCGCATTGCCGATGGTAATCTATCTGTAAACGATTGGCAAAAATGGAAACTGGAGCGTTATCTATACCGTCAGTTGGATGGTAATACTGTAATGCAAGCGGCAGAGCCGTCTTTCCAATCCTTTTGGAGTACCAAAGCTAACCAACCCATTGGTAGGTTGGGAGAGGTAAATCGACAAGCAGCCAGTATTTTTTACTTAGGAATAGGAGCAACCACGGTAAATAATAACCAAATGGTGATACAGGCAGAACTGGAAAATTTGAAGGTACTGGATCAACAAATGACAGCCACCGAGGATGCTGCTGTATTGGGTGTATTGTATAATACTATCAATACCAAGACTCAATTAATCACAGCAGCAATCAATCAAAATACTGCATTGTTGACACAGGCAAAAAGTACCCGAATTGCAGCGGCACAAACAATACAAACTGGTTTACAGCAAGTTCCAACTACTGCTACCTACGAAAATAATGAAAAAACGGTATTATCCCTATACTTGCAAACCCTAGCAATAGACGTATTACCAACATCGGCACAATTAAGTACACTTTACGAAATCGCTATCCAGTGCCCACGGTCTGGTGGGCCAGCAGTTTATTTTGCAGGTAGTATCTGGCAATCCTGCACAGGACAATTGGTTCAATCTGGAGATTGTAGCAAAGAAGCACAGGGAAGCAATGGAGATCGTAATGAAAATATTACTGCTTCGATATCAGAAAGAGTACAAGTCTATCCAAATCCGGTCAATGACAACCTTTTGTTGTCTATTCCAACAAAAACAACCATAAGTCATTGGGCAATTTTTGATACATTTGGCCGCTTGTTAAAGGATGACCATGCTTTGCTTGATGGGATTAAAAGTATTCCAACTCAATCACTCCAAAATGGCATGTTTTTCTTGCACTTGACAACTGATAAAGGTACAACTCAAGTAATTCCATTTACAGTACAACATTAATTAATTTATTAACAATACAGCATGACCGAGTCGCCTCGGTCATGCTAATTTAAGGAACAGGCATGAGAAGTTTTTATCTTTACTTGTTATTACTATGCTCTTATTCAGAAATAAATGCCCAAAAGCAAGATAATATTTGGATGTATGGTCAAAAATCTACCATCTCGATAGCCCAAACGACAAGCATAATTTTCAATCAAGATTCCTTTAGGACAGAGATTACGAATTTCGAAGGGGCTTTTAGTTCCACGTCGTCGTCTATTTGTAGCCCTAGTGGAAATCTTGCTTTCTACAGCAATGGGATTAACATTTACAATAATAAAGGGTTTATCATGGATAACGGGGATACTATAAATGGCCCTGCCAATGATTACTGGTTTAATAATGAACCATTTGGCTATGGAGGAGGGTACTTCACGATACCTATGTCTTACGATACTAATATATACTATTTGATGCATAGTAAATTGTATTACGACCCAATAGCCGTAAGACAAGGATTCAGGGATATTATGTACTCCAAGGTAGATATGTCCCTAAACAATGGCCTTGGGCGTGTGGTAGAAAAAAATGTAATACTGATGTCTGATATCCGCTTTGAGCGTTCCTGTGCAGTGAAGCATGGTAATGGGCGCGATTGGTGGTATATCGTGCCACACGACCTCAAACCCTACTATTATCGTTTTTTGATTACACCAGAAGGTGTTCAAGGACCATACGAACAATATGATCCCAATAAATTAATTGATTCAACAAAAGGTAGCAATCATATTTCTAAATTTTCTCCCGATGGAAAAAAATTTATCCATTACCACGCCACTTTAGGAGTATGGGTTTATGATTTTGACCGTTGCACAGGGGAGGTTAGTAATCCTATTCATATTCCCTTCCCTACGCCACTTCCATTTACTGGAGGGTGGTCTGGATATAATTTTGAGGTATCGCCCAATAGCCGCTTTTTGTATATTGTGGTACAAGGATTTACCCAAATCATTCAATATGACCTATTGGCAGATGATATACCCGCTTCTGGACTTACGGTATCTACTTACGATGGTTTCGTCCATTGGGGTGGACAAGCAACCGTTTTTGGGATGATCCAATTAGCCCCAAATGGGAAAATATATATTGAAGCAGGTAGTTGTGATCTCTTACATGTCATCAATCACCCCAACTTACTTGGTACATCTTGTGATGTAGTCCAACGGGCCATCCAACTACCGACATGGAATCTAGCCTCTCTTCCCTATTTCCCCAATTACCGCCTCTACGATCTACCCGCTTCCCCCTGCGATACACTAGGCATTGATACACCTATAAGTACGATACAACAACCGGATATACCACTTGTAGAAGGGCTGCTCTATCCCAACCCAGCGCAGGAACAAGCCTCACTCTACCTGCCGGGCTGGCAGGGAGCAGGGCGTGTTACCATAACCGACGCATTAGGGCGTGTGGTGCTAGAGCAGGTTGTAAGCCGCGACCGCACTACATTTCAGGTACGCAACTGGCCTAGTGGCGTATATGCTGTGCTGGTGTGGAAGGAAGGAAGGTTAGTAGCTGCGGAGCAATTGGTGGTACAGCAGTGAGGTGTTATGATGAAATATTTGTTATCTTTGCCATTTATTATTGTTAATATAACCTCGTCCTAATAATCAATAAGTTATCAAAATGGGTATAAATATCATGAATGAAACAACTCAAATAAGAGCCCTTGGCATCCTGGTTCAAGCACCTTGCGCACCGGGTATGGGACAAGGAGGTACAGAGGAACGTATTGCCGAGAACGCACCTGTTTGGAATACGGTCAAGG
>JAAFHO010000113.1:0-6421 GCA_013297575.1 Chitinophagales bacterium | reverse complement strand
GTGACAAATGGTCGATTGACTGTTACGGATATTGTGGGTAAAACCATTTATCAAACAGATTTGGCTCAGCCCATTACGCTTATTTCATCGGCTGCATTTGCCAAAGGCATTTATACGCTAAGTGTAACAGTCGTTGATCGTAAGATTCAACCTGTTCAACTCGTTATTCAACACTAATTTATAATCTTTTAAATTGCCCCTCTGATGATCCATAGGTTATCAGAGGGGATTTTTATATTATGAAAAAGTTATTTTACAAAATCATTACTATTTCATTATCCTGCACTATTGCACTACACAGTATTGCACAAAAAATAGACCATACCTGGGTCTATGGCAAAGACAGCAATAACCCGCTGGTAAAGTTTACAATGATGAAATTCACTCCAAATGGCTTGTCTTTTGAAACTAAACCTTACGATGGGGCTTTCCTTGCTACAACAACGGCTTTCACTAACAATAATGATGATATTGTACTTTATTCTAATGGTTGCTCCGTTTATAATAAATTAGGTGAAATCATGAAAGGTGGAGATACGATCAATAGCCCTGTTAATGGATATTGGTTGACCTTTTGTGATCTAGGGTATAAAAGCACTATGGGGATTTACCCCATTCCAAATCCAGCTGATACAAATCAAATTTATCTGATTCACCAAAGACGAGATCTTTCACAAGCAGGAACTTATGCCCTGCAATATTCTTTGATTGACATGGGAAAGGAAGATGGATTAGGAGCCGTAATAAAAAAAGACCAAGTTCTAATACAAGGAGATTTAGAAAGTTCGGCTGCCGTTCGGCATGGAAATGGACGCGATTGGTGGATTGTTATGCCTGATAATTTTAGCCCCATATTCAATAAATTCATCTTAGATAACACTGGTTTTTCTGACCGTTCCGAGCAGCATGAAATCTCAAAAATAACAGACTCTGCGTCAATGAATCAATTAATCAGATTTACTCCGGATGGTTCTAAACTAGTCCGCTACCACCATCGGCTAGGGGTTTGGATTTATGATTTTGATAGATGCACGGGCATTCTATCCAATCCGGTATGTATCAAATTTACCCCTATTCCATTAAATAAATACCATGGCTTTGATTTTGCTATATCACCCAATAGTCGTTATTTGTATATTGTACTAGATGATTTTACCAAACTCGTACAATACGATTTGGCTTCTAGCCAAGTTGATATGACGGGCGATACAGTCGCAATTTATGATGGATTTTATTCATATAGCCAAGCCACAGTCTTTGGATTGATGCAACTTGCCCCTGATGGAAAAATATATATTACACCCGGTGGTTGCCCGTACCTTCACGTTATCAATAACCCCGATCTACCCGGAGCAGCTTGTAACGTAGTGCAGCGAGGTGTCCAACTCCCCACTTGGAACTACGCCTCCATGCCCTATTTCCCCAATTACCGCCTCTACGATCTACCCGCTTCCCCCTGCGATACACTAGGCATTGATACACCTATAAGTACGATACAGCAACCGGATATACCACTGGTGGAAGGGCTGCTCTATCCCAACCCAGCGCAGGAACAAGCCTCACTCTACCTGCCAGGCTGGCAGGGATCAGGGCGTGTTACCATAACCGACGCATTGGGGCGTGTGGTGCTAGAGCAGGTTGTAAGCCGCGACCGCACTACATTTCAGGTGCGCAACTGGCCTAGTGGGGTATATGCTGTGCTGGTGTGGAAGGAAGGGAGGTTAGTGGCTGCGGAGCAATTGGTGGTGCAAGGGAACTAAAGAGGCCTCCACTCTGACAATTGATTAAATAACATAACTATTTTTACATTACATATTATTAAATAAACTTTCAACCATGAAAAAATTAACCTTATTTTTGAAGATATTTTTTGGCACTTTCCTATTGTGTCAATCCACCCATTTATTTTCCCAAAAATTTAAAATAGGTGACCTTATCGGCACTAATATCCGAAGGGAAGACCCGATCAAATACCTCGACGTGGCAGGGTTTGTTCGGGAGTACCACGACTGGGTCATTGATGAAGGAGACCGTTATCTGCCAGCGGCAAACGGTACTGCATCGCCCAACTACAACGCCAATGCTTTCAAGTGGAATCCGGGCTATCAGGGCATGTCTTTTGAACAATTCACGCCTTTCTACACCAATATTATTGCTAACCTAAATGAGATACAAACTGATTTTAAGCCGATTTGTGCCGATATGAAATTTTGCCTCCCCCACTTGTCCGGAACAGGGGGCATTTTTGGACAGGATGCACTAGGCCAGCCCGCACAAAAGCCTTATTGGGACATTGCACTGGAGTTCAAACCTGTGCGGACAAACCGTTCGGGTAATTCAAGCGGCTCTCAGGATATTTTTATCAACGCTAATACTTCGCCTGCAACTACAACCGATTTGGCATACGTTGATGATGCTGCGACACCAGCTTCCTATTTGTGGTATGCAGATTGGGTCACCCAATTTTCAAAAGCATTTGCCACAGACAATACTGGAAACCTGTCTAGCTTCAAATCGGCAGATGGCACCGCCTCAGGGCAAAACAAGGTGGGCTATATCGAAATTTGGAACGAACAGGACAAAAACTGGTTTGATCCCCGATTTACAAATGGAGCGACAACACTTCCAAATATGACCAAATTTACCGCCGAAGAGTATGCAGCCATGGGCGGTATGGCCTTCGACGGATTTAGTGAGGGTGCGTTTATCAATGGCCAAAAACCTAGCAGCCCCGATTATCCACTCGGCGTAAAAAATACAGTCAATGGCAAAGCCAAATATGTCTTTGGCGGGTTGTTTGACATCGGGAGTGCGCAATGGACTTTTGTGGAGGACGTGAACAAGGTGTGCAACGGAACTACGCCATTTTCGGCCAGCAAAGCGAGAAGGTCGGCCTATCCAACCAACCCAACAGTCAAGTTCCCATTCGATGTACTCAATTTTCACCATTACTGCGACAATAGCGTCACGGGACTTGGCACAACCGGGGTTGCCCCGGAATTGGATAATGTGTCTGAAACGACTACCGCTAAAACTTTCAAAAAGCGCTTACGAGAAATCAGGGATAATGCCATATCATTGTTTCCTGACGGGCAGGGTGGCACAACAAAGGAACTTTGGTTGTCTGAGTTTGGTTGGGACACCAACCTAGAATCGGATGAGCGGTCGGAACAAGCTGGCGTGACGCAGGAAGAAGTACAAGGCCGATGGATGGCCAGGATTTATTTGGAAATTGCCGCAGCCAAATGGGATAGGGCCATGCAGTTTTGTATCCGCGACGAAGTGACCAAAGCCACAGGTTTTGGTTCAGCCAATGGAGCACGGTATAAATCTTCCGGCCTAATAAGGGATAAATCGAACAATTATGCCCCCAAATTATCGTATTGGTATGTTTCCGCCTTGAGAAATACACTGGGTAATTACTTTTTTGCGCAAGAACTTCAATGTTTCGACCAAAGCACCAACAGTTTTACGTTCAACGACTCATGGCAGTACAACACGCCAGCCTTAACGCCAAGAATATATCTTTTCAAAAACGCGCAGACTAATATCACCAATGGAGTCTATCCGACCATAACCTCGGCCAATCAGGATATATTAGCCGTTTGGATGCCTACTGCAAGCAACAGTACGTTATCTAATTACAAAGTTTATTTCAATAATTTTGACGGGACGGCTTCCACGCCTGTCACATTGGTCAAACCAACCCCTGGTGACGCTGATGGCGTTCGTTCTGCTCTGGCAATTCAATTGGACGCTGTCAGAAATAAATTTTACGTTACTATTCCGCAAATAAGCGAGCTGCCTCAATACATCATTTTGGGCAACTCCTCTGCAGATACCAACTTCCCGGCCTGCCCTTCCAACGTAATGACGACCGCAGTAAGTTGCGATGCTACTGCTCTGAAATGGACAATACCAGCAGCCGGGTACGACAAATTGGCCATCTATTTCTATCAGACTGCTTACGGCGAAGCCGCTCCGACATTTGATTTGGGCAATCCCAAATGGCGACTCTACTCGGACGAACTGCCGCCAACCACGACAGAAACAACAATTGCAGGGCTTACTCAAATGACTGGAAACTATTATGTGGCTCTGGTACCCCAAAAATCGGGTAAAATTCCAACGACCACCTGTGTTCATCTCCTAAAAACCGCTGCCTGCTTTGGTGGCATACCTTCAAGTACAGTCACAGGCGTGAATGTTGGAAACACAGAAGCCAATGACCTATTCAACTACAGCGATGTGAGTTTTTGTTATCCTCAACGCACGGCGTTTTCTGGCGGTTGGGACGACAATAACAACACGCTCGACATCAATTTAGTGGCCAATGGTTCGTCCAATTTTTACAAACTGCACGCCATCAGTCTTTATGATGCAAATGGGATAGATAAAATACAAATTTTTGGCGACTCCGATTTTGTCAACGGCGGAGAAGTCTTACTGGCAACTTATGTCACCTCTCGCTATCTTGAATGGGTTTCCATGCCTTTGATCGCGCAAGGCAATTGGAAGCGGCTTAGGTTGGTGCGGAGTTCACCTCAAGCCGTGATTCAGCGCATAGTTTTGTTTGGCTACCTGAACACCACAGGTTATACTGAGCCTGGATGCTGTGGTTCGGCTACTGCGGTGCAGGTGGGCAGCGGAGCCAGCACGCCCAAGGCGACGGCCAGCGCGGCATTTGGGGCAAATACGAATCAGGTAGGGCAGGAAATCGTGATCAAGGGCAATTTTAATTTTGACATGGCCAACCTGACGCTTGATAATTGCACTATCTTTGTGGATGATGCTGCATCCGTTTCGCTTTCAAGCATGACTAATTTATCGACCAAACTATTAAATATAAAAGGAACCACCATTCAAGGATGCAAAAAACTTTGGAAAGGCATTGAGGTGTATCCGTATGGACAGATTGTTGTAGAACCGAATAGTTCGGGTAAAAAAAGCGTTTTTCGGGATGCTGAAAAAGCAATCAACGTCTTTCGCTCCGGCAATACGTATGTTACTTTTCTTAAGGTAGATCAGGCTGTTTTTGAAAAAAACCAAAATGGGATTTTTATCAATGACAATACTAGTGGTGTCACACCATTAGATATTAATTGCGGTTCTATCGTAAAAGGGAGTATTTTCGACGGTACCGATACTGATTTAAAGCCGCCTTATACAGGGATGGCTTCTTATTCTTCAAAACCGTTGACGGGTATTAATGTTTTTGCCTTTCCTTGTTTTTATATAGGAGACATCGCTGGAGATGCTAATCAGTTCATGAACACAGATGTAGGGATGCTAGCCCAAAACACCAGTGTCACTATTCGTAACAGCAAATTTTCGAACATCAAACTACGGACAAGTTTTAGCGGTATCGGCATATACGGAAAGCAACAATCCAAAATCAATCAAACAGGGTTTGGCAAAACTGCCGCAGTTACCTTCAACAATGTAGAATACCCGTTCTATCTCTCTGAGACCGCCTTCAAAATAAAAGATAACCGCATGACAAATGTGGCAAGGTCGGGTATTTATGCCGGATATGGCATCGTGGCAACAGGCGACTATAACAATGTGGAAAATAATTCGATCACGACAAATGGCAATGGAATTAATTGCGGTCTTAACGACATAAAAATTAGGATCCTAAATAATGATATTTTTAATTATCAGGATAAAAATATTTTTGGCATTACCGCTTATGGTTATGCAAATACGACGACAAAAGCGTATGATATACGGGGCAACTATATAGAACTCAAATCAGATCCGGCTAATACTTCAAGTTACGGAGCAGGTATTCTTCTGAGCAATGCTCTCTCGCCAAATATTCAGGGCAATACGATAAATATAAAAAATTACAGCCTGAACTTGACACCTCCGCCGGGGCAGAACAACAATAACGGGTTTTATCCATACATTTATGGCATCCTCGAAACGAACGGCAAGAGCGGTACGTATTGCACCAACACGGTGACGGGCGTGTACAATAACCAAGGATGGGGTATCAAGACAGAGGCGACAACGGGCAACAAGTACGACTGCAATATATTCAATACCATCGGTAAAGGCTTGACCTTTTTCGGCAATTGTACTACGACGGCAGGCGCGACCACAAACAATATTGTTGACAACGATTTCGGAACGCATACCCACGCGCTTTACCTGCAAGCTAACGGGACAAACACAGCGCAAATTGGAAAGCAGTTCCACACGGGGAACGATTGGACAAATTTAGGGGCGGGGAATTGGGCGGCTTTTTATGAAAACGCAACCGTTCAAAATCAATTAGATAATCAGTTTGATGTTAGCCCTGGGGATGTTGCGCTGGGGCATGTTGACCCTGCCAACTGGTTTGCGCCGAGTAGCGGTACTGACTTAATCTGCCAAGCCCCCTGCGTTGCCAACCAGATCAATATGGTAAAAAAAA
>JAAFHO010000110.1 GCA_013297575.1 Chitinophagales bacterium | reverse complement strand
GTTTTGGTCTTTCTCAACTCCACCAATTGCGCGGTCGTGTAGGACGTGGTGCCGAACAAAGTTATTGTCTGCTGATGACAGGGTTCAAACTCAGCAGCGATGGCCGCGAGCGTATCCAAACGATGGTGGCCACCAATGATGGCTTTGTTATTGCCGAAGCCGATCTCAAACTCCGTGGCCCAGGCAATATTGAAGGCACACAACAAAGCGGTATGCTGCGTTTTCATATTGCAGACATTGCCAAAGATGGGCATATACTCAATGCGGCCCGCGATATTGCGCAGAAAATACTGGATGCCGATCCGGGTTTGGTTGCGCCTGAGCACGCACGCCTACGCGAGGTGATTGGAAAGCAGGAGGTGGAGGCGAAAATTTGGGGGAAGATTTCTTAGGGGTGCCCCCTTAACCCCCTGTTTTTATCAATTTCCCAGTTTTGAATCGCCCATTTTCGTCCCTTACCTGCCAAAAGTAGATACCATTGGGTAACATGGTGGTTTCTATTGTATTTTGTCCAACAGTTAGGGTTTGTTCCAGCACAGCACGCCCCACTTGATCGTACAACCGGAACAAGGGAGATTTGATCTGCATTTCTCGTAGATTGATATTGATTTGTTGACCAAATGGGTTGGGCAACACCTGTATATCCATACCATTAAAGCCCAGTTCGTTGGTCGCCACGGGTGTATTAATACCCAACGTATCGCAGGGACTATTGGGAAAATCGTAGAGGCGGTAATTGGGAAAATGTGGCAAACTACGCACCGAATTAACGGGTAATGCCAAGCCTTCTCGTTTAAAAATAGGCGCAGCGCCAAAACCATCTTCCAAAGTAGGCATATAATCGACGGTTTGTAAGGAACTAAAATACAACTTTCCATCGGGGCCACGCTGGAAATGGTGGAGGCTGGTACGTGCTATTTGGTCGGTTGCAATTAAAGTATCAAAGACGGGTACGGCTTGGGTCAAGTCGGCTTTGAGGATACACAATTGGCCATCGGTGAGGATTTGAGTACCATCATCGGAGAAGGCCACGCTGCCACCGCCAAAGGTTTCGTGCGGACGAGGCAGCCATACGGGATTGGAAAACTTACCCGTGCAGCGGTTAAAATCCATCACAGTCACCCCACAGTTTTGTTGTCGAGCATATTTACTGCCATCGGGCGAAAAAACACTGCTACCAATTCGCTTGCACCGCATTTTTGTCCCAAGCGTCTGGACTGGCTTTTCAAAAAATCCTGCTGGCGAAACGAGGAAAGTGCGGTACCTGTTCCAGTTATATTCGGGTATTACGATCCACCAATCGCGGCCATTGCCATGCCGGACTACCGTAAATGGCTCAAAAGTGCGGGTATTACTTATGCCAGCATAATTGACATCCAGTAATTTTTCATTTTTATAAATAACCTTGGTTGAGCCACCTAATTTACTGATAATAGTGATGTAGAAGGGGCCATAAGTAAATTTTCTATCGGCTGAATAATCCACACCCATGTGGAACAAATAGATATAGGTATCATTACCCGGTTGAGGGATAAATAATGCACCGTTGGGGCTGATATAGCCAGTATTGGGACAGGTTTTGTCAAAAATGACACCGGGATTGAGGCCCGTACCATTTTTCATAGTATCGCCCAGTGCATTATAAATGGAACAGCCATTGGTATAGTACAGTAATTGTCCCGCACTATCGGATAATGCAGTCACTGTGCTTTCAAAATTGGCATTCAAATTAGCAGGTGTCACAACGGGTACTCCATTATCAAACCGGATCAGGTAATTACCATTTTGGGGTGTACCCGGGTATTCGTTGAGACCACCGGGCCACACATTATCCTGCTTTTGTGCGGATAATACCGCACTGCCTACCAGCAGCACTAAAAATGCAAAGTATAATTTTTTCATCATATTGTAGTGTTTTATTCTTTTTCCCGCGCTCTAGCCCCCGGTTCATCCCGGCGCAGCCATCGCTCGTACATTAGTTTTTGAAGGTTGCCCTGTTCCTTTTTTTCTGCCCGTGCTTCCGCGCTTGGTGTGGCGTGTAGCATGGGTAGTATGGTATAGTCGTTGGCTTGGCCGCTGTTGGACTTTGCTGCTTGTACTTGATAATCACTCTTTAAAAAACCATCGTTGGGTTGCTGTGCATTGAGGGTATCGCAGGGGCTATTCTCGTTTTCACCTAGGCGGTAATTGGGGAAATGGCAGGTTGTAACTCCATTCCATCTAGGCAGTTCAAAACCACCAAAAGCCATATTGGCTGCAAGTCCGGGTAACAATGGTTGTTCTATCCTGCTCATGCAACGAGAACTATGCGTATTATAAATTTTCCCATCGGGTCCCTCTTGGCTCAGCCAAACCTTTGTTTCCCCAAAAGGTGTGAAACAATAACCCCCATTGTACCGTGCTATAGTATCGAAAGAAGCCGAAATATTAGTAGATGACACATCAATTTGCCAAATTACTGTTGGCTTGATGAGGTACAAAAAACGGGAATCAGGCGAAAATGAGGCCGACAAAGAAAAGATTTCATCTGGATAGGGCAGTAGCCTTAGGTTGGAAAAAGTACCTGTACACCGATCAAAATCCATAATCCTAGGCCCGCTGTTTCCATCGTGTCTGACATAAGTCCGGCCATCAGGCGAAAAAACAGATTTACTGGTAGATTCTTCATCAAATAACGAAAAAATAGGCCCAATAAACTGTTCCGAAGGTGCCGACAAGCCTTCAGGGGACAACAAATAGGTCACTTGGCTGGCTATATTACTTTCAAAATTCGTAATCCACCAATCGCGTCCATTTCCATGTTTGCAAGCAGCGGGCCAGCCTGGGTCACCAGACATTAGGACTTGGTTTTTAACTAACACCCTACCTTTACCACTATTCGCATTCATATCAATAATGGCGTAATAAAAAGGGCTGTACCTTACATCTTGTAATACTTGTTCATAATCCAACCCGCTATAAAAAAAGTAATACTGGTTCGAGTGACCGGGAAAAGGAAGTGCAAAACCTCCGCAACTAGAATAGCCCCCAGCAACAGATCCTGTCCAAAATGCTCCAAAGTTGATAGAATCGCCATTTTCCATCAATTCGTCGAGGTAATTGTGTATGGCTATACCATTAGAATAAAAAAGCAAAGTACCTAACGAATCCGAGCAGGTAGCCCCAAAAGAATCAAAATTTAATTTGCGGTTGACTTTCACCGTGGTAGGCGGAGTAGTATTAAAATTGATGGTCATGCCACCAAATTCAGAGGTAATGGGTTGGCCATTATCGTAACCCATTGTCCAGTTATAGTCGTGCTTTTGGGCATACCCATTCCCGAGTACCGTAAAAACAAGCCCTAATATATGTAAAAAACGTATTTTCATATCTATTTTATTCTTTTTCCCGCGCTCTAGCCCCCAGTTCATCTCGGCGCAGCCATCGCTCATACATTAGTTTTTGAAGGTTACCCTGTTCTCGTTTTTCTATACGTGCTTCCGCGCTTGGTGTGGCGTGTAGCATGGGTAGTATGGTATAGTCGTTGGCTTGGCCGCTGTTGGACTTTGCTGCTTGTACTTGATACGGACTCTTTAAAAAACCATCGTTAGGTTGTTGTGCATTGAGGGTATCGCAGGGGCTGTTTTCGTTTTCGCCTAGGCGGTAATTTGGGAAATGACAGGTTGTAGATCCATTCCACCTAGGCAGTTCAAAACCACCAAAAGCCATATTTGCACCAAGCCCAGGCAGTAATGGTTGTTCTATCATGCTCATACAGCGGGAGCTACCTACATTATTTGTTGTATAAATTTTCCCATCAGGCCCTTCTTGGCTCAACCATATTTTTGTATCCCAAGATGGGGTAGGGCAATAACTACCATTGTACCGCCCTACGGTATCGAAAGAAGCCGAAATATTGGTGGCAGTTAAGTCGAGTTGCCAAATCGTAGTTGGCTTGGTAAGGTACAAAAAACGGGAATCAGGCGAAAATGAGGCCGACAAAGAAAAAATTTCATCCGGATAGGGCAAAAGCCTCAAGTTGGAAAAAGTACCTGTACATCGGTCAAAATCCATAATCCTAGGGCCGCTATTCCCATCGTGTCGGACATAGGTACGGCCATCGGGCGAATAAACGGATTTACTTGTTGATTCTCCATCCAATAACGAAAAGTCAGGTCCAATATACTGTTCCGAAGGCGCAGATAAGCCTTCGGGTGACAATAAATAGGTGACTTGGCTGGCAACCTCGTCTTTAAAATTCGTAATCCACCAATCGCGCCCATTTCCATGCTTGCAAGCAGCGGGCCAGCCTAGGTCACCAGTCATTATGACTTGATTTTTAAGTAAGACCTTACCTTGACCACTATTGGCATTCATGTCAATAATGGCATAGTAAAAAGGGCTAAATCTTCCATCTTGCAACATTTGGTCATAATCGAATGCACTATAAAAAAGATAATATTGATTAGGATGGCCTGGGAACGGGAGAGCAAATCCCCCCCAACTCGAATAACCATCGACAACAGAACCAGCCCAAAAAGCTCCAAAATTGATAGAGTCGCCATTTTCCATCAATTCATCTAGGTAATTGTGTATAGCAATACCATTAGAATAAAAAAGCAAGAACCCCGCTGAATCTGAGCATGCGGCACTAAATGCGCTAAAATTTAATTTGCGATTTACTTTCGTAGTAGAAGGAGGTGTAGTATTAAAATTGATGGTCATGCCACCAAATTCAGAGGTAATGGGTTGGCCATTATCGTAACCCATTGTCCAGTTATAGTCGTGCTTTTGGGCATTCAACAATACGACGAAGAATGGCGACATAAACAACAAAAGTATAATATTTTTCTTCATATAAATACTAAAAAGCCCTGTTCCATCCGGTAAAATGGAACAGGGTATGTGATATAATGTATTATTGTTTGTGAATCAACAATTTATGCGTTTCGGGCTTCTTACCCGCTACCTCTACGGTGAGCAAATATAGCCCTGGTGTCAATGCTCTTGTATCATTTACCATCAATGACGCACCGCTGATTAAACTTTTTAATCCTACCTCGGAATTTTAAAATCCAACACCATTTTACCATCATTCATCATAAAGTCCGCACCAGCCCTGAGCGTAATGTTATCAAATTTTAAACTTATTTTATACCGTATTTTATCACCCTCCAACGTTTTGTTAAATTCGGTGCACTCCAGCGTACCCGCTTGCTCCGGGATACCGCTAAGCCCTCCATCCCAAGCGTAAGTAGCCTCACAATCTCCTATCCACATGACAAATGCAAAATTTTCTTCGACAATTTTAGTCGTATCCGGAGACAATACTGACTTATTTAGTATCAACGGGCCGATACTGAAACTAGAATCTATCATTGCCTCCAAAGAGGAATAGAATGTTTTAGAGATTTTTTCGAGGCTAAATCTTATTCTATTGGTAGTCATTTGCTCCTCCAAAGGCAGTTCTATAAACGGTGGCCCAATACCCAAAATCAGTTTTTGAAGCGGGTACTTACCATTTAATGTCAAAGTAGGCTCTTGTGTAGCGATAGTCTGCCAGATATTAATGTTTATTGAGTCACTCTCAAACCCTGATACCAGTCTCAATGGCCCAAAGTGTGAAGTTTCTGCTTCTACAAAGTTGATGTTTGAAACCGCTTGGGTATAAGGCATCCTGTAGCCATTCATACATTCTGACCGAAAGAACTTGATGCCATAATCCTCTTTATGGCAAGCCATAAAAAGGATCAAACTACTAAAAATGAGATAACGCATATTGATTTATTTAAAGGGTTGCCCAAGCTTCTACTTGAGCAACCCCTGTTTTGTTATTGAATAGTGATTGGGGTAAGCCAACCAGATGCGGTATTGTTACTGCAAATATTCTTACTTGTGCCAGAAACACTAGCGGCACTACTACCACCACCCCAAGATGAACCTGAACTAGTCGCTACAGTCCATTTCACGTCGATAAAGTCGGTGCCGCTGGAGGTAATCCCAGATCCCACTACTGTTCCATGGTAACTGCATCCACCATTAATAAACACATTATTTAGCGAACTCTTGTACGAACCGCCAAATGTATAACGGAAAGGTGAATGATCGCTAAAGGAAATGGACGTAGCACCAATTGGGATGACTATGCCAGGGCTTCTTATTTCAGTGTCAACTTTAATGAAGAAGTCCAGAATAATTGGAATAGTTTTTTTCATGTAATTTTTTTTGTAAAAAGTAAAGAGATGTTTAAGTAGAACAAATGGAAAAAATGCAGGTAAAGATCGTTCATAAATACCAGCACAGTCCGTAACACATTGCAAATGTAGGCATAAGATCTGATACT
Source organism: Chitinophagales bacterium (assembly GCA_013297575.1). Lineage (GTDB taxonomy): Bacteria > Bacteroidota > Bacteroidia > Chitinophagales > Saprospiraceae > M3007. The sequence goes on along the minus strand of JAAFHO010000110.1, from coordinate 5,692 downwards.
TATAATTTTTGATTGTTAAATTTTATACATTTTTTAGTATTTGTATAAAACAGCAGATTTTTATGCGCTACATAGTGGTGTATTCTAAACCCCAAAGCATCCAAATCAAAAATAATAGCCATTTTTTTAGATTTAAATCGAAAATAATGGCCTTTATTTTTGATTTGGATAAAAAAACCTTTCTTTTATGCGGTAAAATGCACGCCTTCGAGTTCAAATGGAGTCCTAAAAAATCAGCAAAGTTTCCGCAGACTTTTTTGAATGCTTATCCGAATTCGGAAATACAACAAATTCATCAAAATAATTTTCGGGAATTTGTAGGCTTGCAAGCAATAATAAAACAATGACACATAAAACAAACACATACCATGAATTTAAACTTGTCCACCCTCTTTTTTACCGCTTCGTTATTGCTCCACCTTCAATGCAAGGACAAAGACAAAATGACGCTCCAACCCACCGATCCTTCCGGGCCAGTGCAATACGAAACGCCTTTTGCCGCAGTACCCAATACGCCTGATATCGTGATGTACGAAATCAATGAGCGGGCATTTAGTCCAACGGGCAATTTTGCGGGTATTTTACCTCGATTAGATTCTATTAAAGCACTGGGTGTGAATGTTTTATGGCTAATGCCCATTCATCCCATAGGTGTTACCAAAACGGTCAATTCACCTTATTGTGTGGCCGATTACCAAAAAGTAAACCCTGAATATGGTACTTTGGAAGATTTGCGCAAACTGGTGCGTGAAGCGCACAACCGTAAAATGGCGGTTGTATTGGATTGGGTAGCCAACCATACCTCTTGGGACAATCCGTGGATCAGCACGCCGAGTTGGTACACCCAAGACGGCAGTGGAAATATTATTCAGCCTGCAAATACCAATTGGCAGGATGTTGCAGACCTCAATTTTGACAACAGCAGTATGCGACTTGAGATGATTAAAGCCATGAAATACTGGGTATTGGAGGCCAATGTGGACGGATTTCGCTGCGATGCTGCCGATTTAGTGCCTTTTGCATTTTGGAAACAGGCCATTGATTCGTTGAACAGGATACCCAACCGCTCCGTTATTATGTTGGCAGAAGGTGCAAGAAAAGATCATTTTAGTGCTGGTTTTCAGATGAATTTTGGTTGGGATTTTTATGCCAAAAGCAAGGATATTTTCAAGAGCAACCAAGCGGCAAGTGGATACTTTGCGACCCACCAAAGCGAGTACAACGCCATCCCAATTGATGCTTACAAACTGCGTTTTACCTCCAACCACGATGAATGTGCCTGGGACAATACGCCAATTGTGCTATTTGGAGGTAAAAGTGCTTCTATTTCGGCTTTTGTGGTGTCTTCTTATATAGGAGGTGTGCCCTTGATTTATAATGGCCAAGAAGTCGGTTGTGCTGTAAAACTGCCGTTTTTCTCCAATTCACCGATTAATTGGAGTACTAATCCGGATATGTACGCTAATTATAAAAAAATTATGTCCATTCGCGCTGAGCATCCGGCCTTGCGCACGGGTACGCTCGAAACCTATACCCATCCTGATATTGTGGCGTTCAAAAGGTCTGCTTCCAGCGATGAAGTGTTGGTATTGGTGAATACCCGAAGTGCTGCAAAAACTTTTAGTATTCCTGTGGCTTTACAAAATTCGGCTTGGAAAAACGCATCCAGTAATACCGCCGTCAATATTGGCACAAGCATTACCCTAAATCCTTATGAGTACCAGATTTTAGTAAAATAAAAGACGCTTTGGAACTACATTTTGCGGCATACCGTTATCCACAATATGCGAATAGATAACATTATCAACGAAATACGGGATACCCTCACTGGAACTTTTGCCGAAATAGACACTTGGTTTGATAAAGACCCGGTGCTTCGTTCGGCAGTTCCTACGGGCGGCGGTTGGACAATTGACCAAATTTTGGAGCATATTAGTCTTACCAATCATTTTTTACTGATTATTATCGAAAAAGGTACGCGGAAAGCACTTGCTAATGCCGCCAAAACTGACTTACAGGCGGCATTACAAGATTACCAATTTCACCGCGATCAACTGGATGAGGTGGGTATGCATCGGTCGTATCCGTGGATTCGGCCAGCGCACATGGAGCCGACCGGCCTACACTCCTCGGATGCGGTGCGTTTATTACTCAAAAGCCAAGTAGCCCAGTGCTTGGGTTACTTGGCTTTACTTTCCAATGGCGAAGGCGCGTTGTACAAAACAACTATGTCGGTCAATAGCCTTGGAAAAATTGATGTATATGAGTATATTTATTTTTTAGCGCAGCATGGGCGGCGGCATATTGGGCAGATGGAGGCTATGGAAAAATGAATCGGTAAGAAAAATCATCGAGGTATCTATCTTGGGCAGGTTTACTTATCCATAATTCGTAAGAATCCCGACGTTGTTTGATTTTTCCGTTATGGTTAAATTCAAACATTCTAATAGTTTCCGCTGCACATTGTTGATCTTCTACAGTGGCAACTGGGTTAATACATATCGTATGATCGGTATAATTATAGATAAAATAACGATCAAAAGTGTATAATACGTCATCGGGTCGCAATAATAACGTAGAAAACTGCTCAAGTTTTGCTCTTTGGCAGTGGTTACAAGCGACATACAAATTGTGCCAAGTATAAGCTAAATGGTAAAATAGAGGGTCGCTTTTTGGACAAAAATGATCAATGGTATCGTCTCCAATAAGTGGAGGGAAACCGTCGCAATACGAGCAATGATCTTGTGTTTGAGCCTTTAAATCAGGGAGAATAATCTGATTAACAGGAGTCCTATTGTAACTATACCAATTAAAACTTGCACCGGAATTGCGCTGCCTTAACTCCATCCATTGTCTGTTCCATCTAACAGATTCCTGCTGCAAAGCAAGTGGTTCAATACCTCGAATAAAAGATTTCATCAATTACAGACTCAGATTAAGACTCAATCGTCGGTTGATTTGACGGAACTCCATTTCAATAATATTGCGCAGTTCATCACTTTGCTTCGCCAATGCTTTGCCTGTTTGGACAAAAGATGCTTGGGTAATACCATTTGAGCCAGCGAGTAATTCGGTCCTCAATCGGTAAAATTTATCTAATTCCACAACAGCCGCTTGGCCATATTCTGATGTTATATCAAATACCTCTTGTAACCAATACCGATAACTTTTGGCATCTTCCGAAAGCATTGGATAACCATCTGCTAATCGACTATCACCATCCTTTTTTTCTAATTTATGGATCCATGCACCATCCACAGAACCGACAACAAATGGCGAATGCGTACTAATAAAGATTTGCGCATTCGGGAAAAGATTTTGCACCGCCGGCAATATTTTCCTTTGCCAAGCAGGATGTAAGTGTACCTCTATTTCGTCGAGGAATAATATAAAATTGCGTTTCAAAACGGGGATATCGTCCACCCATTTAACGCGTTCGAGCCGCATGAGCAAGTCCGAAAGCCAAGAAACAATACTTTTCAGGCCATCAGGGAGTAGGTTAAAATCCAGTCTTTCGTGATCTAACTCTATTTTTACGGCATAAGGCTTAGTCTCCAGTTTGAACTCGATTTTACGGTCAATAATCATACCAATGGCCTCTTCCAATTGCTGAATAGACTGCCTTTGCTCTTGTGCTCCCTTGCTGTTACCTTGACTCTTGTCGATGGCTTCTCCGGCGATCATATTAGCGATCCATTGAATGATTTTGGAAGGGTCTGTTTGGGCATTGAATTGAGTTGCGCCTTCCAATGGATGCTCTTCTAGTTCTTTTATGCCACTAATTTTTGCATTAGTGACCCTTCTATAACCTGAATAGGCAAATGCTGCGAAAGAGAATACTCCTGCCTCTTTTTTCAATAATTGATCAGAAAAATTACTGACTACGGCATTTCCACCTCCAAACACTTTAGTGTCTCTGTCAAACCAGTACGTAAGTGCGCCAAAAAAATCCTTCCTGCGATTTCTCGTTACTATTTCGCCGCTTCCATTGGCATCTGCTCGCCATTTAGCAAGTAGGTCAGGAGATATGTTTTTTGACAAAAGAATCGCTAACAATTCTAAAACAGTACTTTTACCAGTACCATTTTCGCCCGTCAAAATATGGATTTCTGCCTTATCGGGCATGGTATCGGGTTTGGCCGGGAACTCCAGTGTCAACTGATCGAAAGGACCAATTTGCCGAATTGTTATCGCTGAAATATTGATATTTTCCATATTACTCCTGCAAAAGTATGCAAATTTTAATAGATACCCCTTTATTTCCCCGACAAAATCTGCCGATACCTGCTATTATCGTTAAGTAATTTCACCGCTTCTTTTACTTCCGGGTCATTGACGAGACTCTTGCGTACTTTACCGCGTTGGTAATAGAACCGACCTACAATTTCTTGTTCAATTTCGTGGAGTATTTTGTCTTTGCTGCGCTCCATTTCAGCCGCTTTTTCGCTTTTTATTTTGGCATCCATGGCCGTTAGTTCGGCGGTAAGTGGCCAGTTTTCGTTTTTGGCCAATGTCGTTAATTCCTTTATTTTTTTCTCAGAAGCCGATTCGTAAGTGAAGTTTTTGCTTTTCACAAAATTGGAAAAATCAGCCCAATCCGTGAACTCGAACAATTCGATCGAGTCAATAGAGGGATGCTCGGCGGCGAATTTGGTCGCATAATCAAATACCACAAACTGATCGAGTAATGCCTTTGTAACGCCAGAAAGCGTATCCTTGTGGAGGTAAATATCGGGTTTTACGCCACCTCCATCATACACCGTACGACCATTTTTAGTTTTGAATGGTGCGCGTTCCGATTCTGGAATTTCCACAGGTTCCCCATTTTTATACCGTGTTGATTGGATACATCGACCCGATGGAATATAATATTTGGAAGTAGTGAGTTTTATTTTAGCGTTGAAACCCACATCGGCGGTATTTTGAACCAAACCTTTACCGTAACTCAATTGACCCATCAGTACGCCACGATCCAGATCTTGGAACGAACCAGAAACGATCTCGGAAGCCGAAGCACTTTTTTTATTGATCAGCACCACCAAAGGTATTTCTGTGTCAAAAGGCGTGGACATGGTTTTAAAATCGTTGTTTTTTTCAGGCACTTTCCCTTTTGTTGCCACTACCAATTCGCCACGTGGGACAAATAAATTGACAATATTTACCGCTTCGATGAGCAAACCACCACCATTACCGCGCAAATCCAGGATAAGTCCTTTCATATCAGGGTTTTTCGATTTCAGGTTCTTGTATGCAGTACCAATATTGCGGCTTGCATCCTGTGTAAAAGTGGTGAGGTTGATATAACCAATTCCATCGGACACAAAACCAGAATGCGGAACATTGGGAATGGTGACATCGGCGCGTTCGAGGGTGAGGGCGATTTCTTTATTTTCGACTGGGCGACGTACTTTTATTTTAGCAGAAGTCCCTGGAAAACCGCGTAAAAACTCCAGCACGGCCTCATCGGTACGGCCTTTAGCACTTTGCCCGTCGATACTAATGATTTCGTCGCCTACTTTCATACCGCATTTTTGGGCGGGGCTATTTTCGTAAATATCAGAAATAATGACCCATTCGCCGCGTTTGCGGGCCACAGCACCTACACCATTGTATTTGCCGTCCATTTGATAGCGGTAGCCTTCAATATCGGTTTCGGAAATATAATTGGTAAACGGATCCAGCCCTTCCAGCA
>JAAFHO010000011.1 GCA_013297575.1 Chitinophagales bacterium | reverse complement strand
CACCCACAGCACCGACGGTTCGGCCGCCGCGATGAGGGCCAATACAACGGTATTTGAGCATTGAAAATTGGTCGGAACTGACCTGTGCATGTGTAATAGTGCACAACGAAAGCAAAAGTAGTAAATATGGTATGCGCATCGTGGAAAGGATAAAAAAATGAATATTAGATTTGTCATAGGGCTTTCTTATAAAAATTTCAGGTGCAGCGCACCGCAATATTTGTAGCAAAAATCGGCAAAATCAATGTTGAAGGTGCAGCGCACCGTAATATTAAATTAATGTCACGGTGCGCTGCACCTTCAAAACGCGGCAAACACATCAATGCTACAAATATTGCGGTGCGCTGCACCTTTTATAAGGAAACCCTAAGACTTGTTATTTGATCCTGCAATACTACACAGAAATTGTCTTTTAGGGATGAAATTTAAATAAAGGAACAAATTTGGCGGCCTTATTTTGCACCTCTTTTCGTTACCCCCTCCCCCTAAACGCCCTCCTCATGCCTTAATAGTGACAAAATCGTCTCCTCAAATCTGTACCTTTATTTAAATATCATTCCTTGTACACCCGAAAACAATGTGGATAAATATTTTAGCACCAAAATATTATTTTTTCGTAACTTCGCGGCTACATGAGTCAGTTTGTAGTTTCCGCACGCAAATACCGCCCCCAACGCTTCGAAGATGTGGTTGGGCAGCAGCATATCGCATCCACTTTAAAAAATGCCTTGGCCACCGACCACGTGGCGCATGCTTTTTTATTTTGTGGCCCGCGTGGTGTAGGTAAAACGACTTGCGCTAGGATTTTGGCTAAAATCCTCAATTGTCAAAAACGCACGCCCGACTTTGAGGCTTGTAACGATTGTCCTTCCTGCAATGCTTTTAATGAAAATGCCTCTTTCAATATCATCGAATTGGATGCTGCTTCCAATAACTCTGTGGAGCATATCCGCGCATTGATCGAACAGGTGCGTTTTCGCCCACAAGAAGGGACGTACAAGGTGTTTATCATTGACGAGGTGCACATGTTGTCCAATCAGGCGTTCAATGCTTTTTTGAAAACCTTGGAAGAGCCGCCACCGTATGCTATTTTTATTTTGGCGACTACAGAGAAGCATAAAATTATTCCAACGATCCTTTCCCGTTGCCAGATTTTTGATTTTAGGCGCATCACGGTAGCCGATATGGTGCTGCATTTGCGCTATATTTGTAAGCAAGAAGGCATTACCGCCGAAGATGATGCACTACACATCATTGGCCAAAAAGCCGATGGCGCATTGCGCGATTCTTTGTCTATTTTTGATCGAATTACCAGTTTTTCAGGCAAAAACATCAAATATGCCGATGTTATTGATAACTTGAACGTACTGGATTACGACTATTATTTCCAAATAACTGACGCGCTGCTGGCTGAGGATTTGTCGGCCATTATGTTGTTGTTCGATCAAATTGTCCGCAAAGGCTTTGAACCCGATATTTTTATCAATGGTTTAGCCGAACACCTTCGCAATATTCTAGTGTGCAAAGATCCTGCTACATTGGCATTGCTCGAAACCGGCGATTCCTTGCGCGAACGTTACCACCGGCAGGCACAATTGGCACCTGCTTCGGTACTCCTCACCGCGCTTAGCCTCTGCAACGACTGCGATATTAATTTCAAAATGGCGCGCCACAAACGCTTGCATGTGGAAATGGCATTGATCAAAATGTGCCATATCGGAAGCACCATCAAGGCTGTGGCGAACGGTAGCATGGAAAAAAAAACTCTTGACCGTAGCATAGCTCCTCAAACTCCTCCTCCAACGCCAATTTCAACGCCTTCACCTGTTGCAGCTACAGGTAATGCTGCTCCTTTGGGCAAAGATGCCATTTCTTCGCTTACTGCCGAACTTCAACTTGGCTTGAAACGCGTCGATAAGTTTTCGCTGAACCTCGATCATTTTGAGAAAGCTGTTAAAGTGGAACAGGCCGAATTGGCGCAGCGAGAAAGCCTTTTTTCTTTGCCCAATACCCAAAAAGCGTGGAGCGAATACGCTGCAAGAACGGAATCGCCGTCATTAAGGCAAGCCATCAATTTAGCCGTATTGGCATTAGAAGATAAAACAGTCGTTGCTTCAGTAGGATTAACCATACACTCCGGACTGATACAACAAGAAACAACAAAAATTTTGGATTATTTGCGCCACCAAATGCAGGATTTAGGTGTAAAATTGCGCGTACGCATCGATGAAAGCATGGCTCCCGAAGCGCCAGTACAACGCCCGACAAGGATGCTCTCCAGTAGAGAGAAACTAGAACAAATGAAGGCTAATAATCCCGCAATTAGCGACTTTGTAACGCGTTTTGAATTGAATATTGTAGATCTTTAGGAGAAATAATCACTCCATTTCCGACATTACTTTAGCCGATAATAAACACAATGGTATGCCCCCACCGGGATGCACGCTGCCCCCAACAAAAAATAATCCTTTTATTTTACTGGAAAAATTGGGGTGGCGCAAAAATGCAGCCATCAAATTATTAGAACTGTACCCATAAAGTGCTCCTAAGTGCGAGGAGGTGCGTCGCTCTATTTCGCGAGGCTCCAAAATGGATTCGCAAGCAATCAGTGGCTCAATGTCTTTACCCAAAATTGCACTAATTTTTTGGATCGTATTGCGTCGTATTTCAGGAATCAAAGCGGCCCAATCCTGTCCTTGATGACAAGGTGCATTGACCATTACAAACCAGTTTTCACCACCGTTTAGGGGAACATCTGTTGGTGTGAATTTGGAAGTGATATTGATATAAATGGTTGGATCATTGGTTACCGTGCCTTGGTTGAGTTGCTCAAATTCGTTTTTGTAATCATCGGCAAAAAGAATATTGTGCAGCCCCAACTCCTTAAAATCGTGGCGAATACCCCAGTAAAAGATCAACGCAGAAGTGCTTTTAGGCTGGTTCAGGATATGCTCGGGGTGCGGCTCTTGTGGGAGCAGTTTTTTGTAAGTATAAAAGACATCCATATTGCTCACCACACGATCGAAGGCGTGTGTTGTGCCGTCGTGTGTGCGCACACCCGTAACCTTTTTGCCCGACGTAAGAATCTGCTCAACAGGTGTAGAAAAATGGTATTTAACCCCTTGGCGCAACGACAATTCGTACAAACTTTGCGTAATACTATGCATGCCGCCTTCTGGGTAAAAAACACCAATATTGTGCTCAAAATGCGGTATAATCGTCAACATTCCCGATGCTTTGTAGGGATCGGAGCCATTATACGTCGCAAAACGATTGAATAATTGCACGAGTTTGGATGAATGTGGGAAATGCTTTTCGTGGGTTTTGTGCATGGTAGAAAGCATGTCGTAAAATGGTAGTTTTACCATTGCTTTTGCCACAGACCAACCGATCCAGGTTTTTACTTTGTGGAGCGACTTTTCCAAAAAAATACGACCCGCTAAATCGTATTTGGTAGCACTGCGCGATAAAAAACCAGTGACTTTTTCGGCGGGTACGCCCAATACTTTTTCGGCCTCTCGGGCAAAATCGGCGGGATTGGCCCACGCATTTAACCGCGTTGCATCATTCCAAAAATAATGGCAAACGGTATCCGTGCGCTGGTAACGGAAATGATCGGAGGCTTTTTCGCCACAAAGTTCAAAAAGTTCGTCCACGTATTGTGGCATTGTAAAAAGAGACGGACCGGCATCAAAGCGGTAACCGTCTTGTGTAAATACACTCAACTTACCTCCGGGGTAATCGTTGGCTTCAAATACAGTAACTTGATGACCTTTCGCGGCCAGTCGAATGGCAGATGCAATGCCAGCAATACCAGCACCGATAATGGCTGTACGCACAGATGATTAAAATTTATGGAAATGTGAATAAATATATTGTAAAATAAGATTTTTATATTTTGATTTTGGAAGTGGGAATAAAGCATCGGTAAGCACTTACAGGGTTTCCTTCAAAAGGTGCAACGCACCGCAATATTTGTAGCAATGATGAGTTTTCCGCGTTTTTAAGGTGCAGCGCACCGAAATATTCAATTGAATGTCACGATACGCTGCATATATTGCGGTGCGCTGCACCTTCAAAATTGATTTTGCATATTTGCTACAAATATTGCGGTGCGCTGCACCTTTTGAAGAAAACTCTGAATATGCTTGCTGATGCTTTATCCCCACTTCCAAAATCAAAACCTAAAAAAACTTATTTTTTACAACAAAAAAAACGAGGATTAGTTGGAAGTTTTAAGTATTAATCATCGTCCTCCACTACACCGGTTGGGTTACTGACCCACATCAGGTAGGCTTTTAGGAACGGATCTAGGTTTCCATCCAAAACGGCATCGGGGTTATGGACTTTATAGCCCGATCGGAGGTCTTTTACCCAGCGGTCGTCGAGTACATACGATCGGATTTGGCTGCCCCACTCGTTTTTGCTTTTACCAGCCTCCAATTTGTCTTTTTCCTCTTGGCGGCGGCGCAATTCAATTTCGTACAACCGGCTACGAAGCATAATCATAGCACGTGCGCGGTTTTGGTGCTGGCTACGATCTGCTTGGCATTCTACTACCACACCCGAAGGTAAGTGCCGCAGGCGCACGGCAGAATCCGTTTTGTTTACGTGTTGTCCACCTGCTCCCGAAGCGCGAAATACATCCATTTCAATATCATCGGGTTTGATCACAATCTCGATGGAATCATCTTCAATGAGTGGATATACAAATACAGACGCAAAGGAAGTTTGGCGTTTGCCCTGCGCATTGAAAGGGCTGATGCGAACGAGGCGGTGTACGCCATTTTCGCCTTTGAGCCAACCGTAGGCATACGGCCCAATGATTTCGATACTGGCAGATTTGATACCCGCTGTATCGCCATCTTGTTCAAATAAATCATTGACTTTGAACCCTGCACGCTCGGCCCACATACGGTACATGCGTAAGATCATAGCCGACCAGTCGCACGCTTCTGTACCACCAGCACCAGCATTGATATTGAGTACTGCCGACATTTCGTCTTCCGGTTGGTTGAGCGTAGAACGGAATTCGGCATCTGTTATTAATTCGTTGGTTTTGGCGTATTGGGCTTCTACTTCTTCTTCGGTAGCGAGTCCTTCTTTTTGGAATTCAAAAATACCTTCCAAATCATCCACTTCGCGGGCGAGTTCTTGGTATTCCTCGACCCATTTTTTGTTTACGCCAATTTTGCGTTGGATAGATTCTGCGCGTTTGGGGTCGTTCCAGAAGTTGGGATCTAAAGTTTGGCTAGTGAGGTCTTCTATTTCTCTGAGTCGGTTATCGACGTCAAAGATACCTCCTTAGCACCATCAACTTTTCTTTCAACCCTTTGAGTTGTTCAATAGTCATGTTATGTTTAAATTTTGATTCAAAAAATGGATAAATTTGAAATGTTTTTTGGTTGTTGGGGCTAAAAAAAACGATTGATTCGAGGGATATATACCATGTCAAAACATGAAACAGTACATTATTCCTTCGAACCAATCGAATCTATGCTCCTAAAAATGAAATATTACTGTACTTCTACGTAAAAGATCAATTCTGAATTTGCTGGAATTGGGCCACTTGCTTGGTCGCCATAACCCAATGCTGGAGGCAAGAAGAAGGTAGCTTTACCGCCATGGTTCAACAATTGAGTGCCTTCGTCGAAACCTTTGATCATTTGACCTGCACCAAGTGCAAATCCTAGTGGTTCGCCGCGTTGGAAAGAGTTATCGAACATTTTGCCATCCGTTAAGCAACCGTAGTAATTGGTTTCTACTTTATCGCCTACTTTTAGCGGAGCGCCTGTACCTTTTTCTTCAATCAACACCTTCAAACCAGAAGCCGTAGTAGTCAATTGGCTGTTCAATTTACCTGCTTTATAGTCAGCAGCCATTTGCGTCATTTTGGTTTGGATACCTGTGAAACGCGCCATTGCTTCTTCTTCTTTTTTCTTTTTATCAGCAGCAGTTTCTACTTTTACAAATACCACCTCGAAGCGGATAAATTTTTCTTTTCTGAAGCGCTCTGGCAATTGCTCCATATTTTTTGCCATAGTGGAATCCACTGTTTGGTAAAACGTCATAGAGTCACCTTCAGTTCCGAGGAACATAGCATCGAAAAGAGGAGACAATGGTTTGCCTGCTGGTACTTCCTCTGGTGTAGGTACCACCATTTCGAATTGACGGCCAGATGTACGTGTACTATTGAACATAGAGTCGGCAATAAAAACGCTTACATGGCTATAAATTTTATCGCCAACTTGCGGTTTTACACCATTTTTGTTCGTGTGATTAATATAAGTATGACCGTGTTCGGTTGGGGTTCCTTGTGAGGCACCTCCATTTTTACATGCTGTCATTAGACTAGCGGAAAGGCCGAAAGCGGCCAAAAAGATAAGCAATCGCATAGAAATATAAATTATTGATTCGTTTATTGAATTTCGATATAAAAAATGAGTTCAGCATTAGCGGGAACAGGCCCTGATGCCTGATCGCCGTAACCCAAACTTGGTGGCATAAATAAATAGGCTTTTGCGCCGTGGTTGAGACCCAAAACACCTTCGTCAAAGCCAGCGATCATTTGGCCTGTACCTGCTCCAAACTCAAGTGGCTCACCGCGTTCAAAAGAATTATCGAACATAGTGCCATTCGTAAGGCTACCATAATAGTGGCAGGCTATATTCTCTCCTTTTTGCACAGGTGCGCCTTTGCCTTGATCCACAACGAGGTATTTCAAACCAGAAGGTTTTCCGATAACATTCCTGAGTGTGCCATTCCGATAATCAGCAACGGTTGTACCCACTTTTTTGGAAATTTCCGAAAAAGCAGCCATGGCTTTTTCTCTTTCCAAACGTTTGGTTTCGCCGCTGACAAGGCTAATCATTTTAATTTCGTAACGCACTTCATTGAATTTGCGCAAAGAAGGCGGCAACGTAGTACGGATAAAGGAGTCAATCCTCATAAAAGCCGTAAGACTATCACCAACACCCATCATCAAACCCGCATCTACTAGAACAGGCGCGGAGGGCGTATTGTTGAATTCGTCTTCCGATGGCATAGGAGCTTTGAAGCCCGTTGGGGCAAATACCCTTGAACTTTGCATCAGCGAATCGCCGATATAAACCCCTACATGCACCATGATCTCGTCCATAAACTTTGCTTTGGGCTGCCCCATATCAGCACGAGTAATGATACGATAACCATGCTTTGATGTGGTTTCTTTTCCTTGTTGTGCTGCCAATTGAAAGGCCGATAGCAACAAAATACTTAAAAACAGTTTTTTCATTGTTAACTTTTAAGAATAGCGTCTTTATATAATGGTAAAATTTCTTTAATCTTGTCGATAGTTGCTTTAAGGCTATCGTACGAGTGCGCACCCGAGGCGTTCTTATGCCCACCGCCGTTGAAATGGGTGCGGCACATTTCCTGTACATCTAAATTACCTTTAGATCGTAGGCTCAATTTTACTACCGTAGGTTGGTTGTGCACAAAAATCGCCAAACGCAATTCTCTAAGTGTAAGTAAATAATTTACAATGCCTTCTGTATCACCACGTTGTATTTGAAATTCTTCGTAGTCGCGTTTGGTAAGCCAAATAATACCCGTTTTGTACTCTGGCAAAAGTTCCATTCTATTGGTTAGGCAATGCCCCAACAAACGAAGGTTTTTTTCTTTCTGCGAATTAAAAATACGGTCTTGAACTGCTGTATCATCTACGCCCCTTTCTACCAAATCAGCGGCAATGCGATATACCAACGGATTGGTGGCATGTCGGAACGAGCCGGTATCGGTAATCAATCCGGTGAAAATACATTCCCCTACTTTAGGATTGAGTTTTTGTGCGTCGCCCATGCCCATAATAAACCGATAAATCAGTTCGCAGGTACTACTTGCATCTGGGTCAGAGAAAACAAAATCGGCAATGGGATCGGGGTAAAGGTGGTGATCAATCATCACTACTTTAGCGGACAGGTGCTTAGCATATTCGCCCAATTTATCGATCCTATTCCACGCATTAAAATCGAGTAAAAAAACCAAGTCTTTTTTATTCAAAACCTGCTTACACTCTTCGGTGGAAATGTCCCAAATCAGGCATTCCCCGGCACCGGGCAGTGTTTCAAACTCTTCGGGAAAATCCGAGGGGAACATGACGTGGACTTTATGGCCGTATTGCTCCAAGTAGTGGCGCAAGGCCAACGCAGAGCCAATCGCATCCCCATCAGGGTTGCGGTGGGAAAAAATCGCTACGTTGTGCGGAAGGGTAATTAAAGCCCTGAGGTCGGCGGTAAACTCCATATTTTTAAAAAGAGGCGCAAAAGTACACTAAGTTTTTATGGTTTTTTTTGTATTAACAAGATATTATTTTTTCAAAACCCTGCAAAACTATTCTTTTTGAAATAAAATCTTGAAGTATCTTTGCAGCCCAATTTAAATTATACAAAAATTACACAATACATTATGGCAGGTAACCGCACCTTTACGATGATTAAGCCCGACGCAGTGCGCGCAGGTAATATCGGCAATATCCTTCAAATGATCAACGAAGCGGGCTACCGTATCGTAGCAATGAAGTTGACTCAATTGAGCTTGGCTAAAGCTGGTGAATTTTACGAAGTACACAAAGAGCGCCCTTTTTATGGCGAATTGTGCGAATTCATGAGCAGTGGCCCAATTGTTGCCGCTATCCTTGAAAAAGATAATGCAGTAGAAGATTTCCGCAACTTGATCGGTGCTACCAATCCAGCAAATGCTGCGCCTGGTACTATCCGCGCTAAATATGCGACCAGTGTAGGCGAAAATGCTGTTCACGGTTCTGATAGCGATGAAAATGCCGCTATTGAAGGCGCATTCCATTTCGGTGGCGTAGAAAAATTCTAAAATAGTAGTGATTTGCGAACGTTTACGAAACCTCCAAGGTTTCGTAAACGTGGCTTTTCACTCCGTTCGTTGAGTTAAGTTTTTGAAGGTTTGGGAACGTACCAATCCATTATTCGCATAAATTAGTACAAGTCAACGTAGCATTGAGCAAAAAGCATAAAAAACGAATCGTAAAAGCAGGGCTTCCACCAGAAACCCTTGTTTATACCGGAGATAGGGCTCAAACCCCTCCCGTAGTACATACGATTGCTTATAATCCCGATTTTTGCAATACTTTTAATGATTATCGCCCTGAAAAGGCTGCGCCCGACCGGAATCTTTGGGTGGACGTACTTAATATTTCCGATGTTGATTTTATCAAAACCGTGGGTGAACAGTTCAATATTCACCCGCTTGCGCTAGAAGATGTAGTAAATACACAACAACGCGCTAAAATGGACGAGTACGATAATGGCCTTTTTATTGTACTTCCCCATATCCGCTACGACGAACGCTGGGTAGAATTACAGTTTGAGCAAGTATCTATGTTTGTAGGGCAGGATGTCTTAGTTACCTTTCAAGAAGATCCCGATGATACACTCCAAATCGTTCGACAACGGCTCGGTGAAGCAAGTAATCGGATGCGCAAAAAAGGTACCGATTACCTAGCCTACTCCGTTATGGATTCTATTATTGATAATTATTTTGTGGCATTGGACAAAATAGAAACTTCTGTGTTTGAGGTAGAAAATAGTATTTACGCGGCTTCCAACCAACATTTTAAGGCGAAAATATTCAGTCTAAAACATACCCTTAGCCAATTTAAAAATAAGGTACAGCCCCTTCGGGAAGCTGTTGCCAGAATGCACCGCACCGACTGCCCCATTCTCCGGCAGGAAGACGCAGTTTACCTCCGTGATATTGCGGATCACGTTGCGCAGGTACTGGATCATATCGACAATTTCAAGGATCAGCTCATCAATATTGAATCGTTGTATCAAAGCGAGATCAGTAATCGGATGAACAATGTAATGAAACTACTTACTGTCATCAGTACAATATTTATACCTTTGTCGTTTGTTGCCGGGGTATATGGAATGAATTTTGAAAATATGCCTGAACTAAAATGGCATTACGGCTACTTTTTTGTTTTGGGCATCATGTTCATTACAATGATCGGTATGCTCATTTATTTTAGGGTTAAAAAAATGATATAACCACGCTTTGAAACCACTCAAACAAGTTGAACATTCGTTGTACGATATTTCCTCCTTAAAGCGGGGATATACGTTTTGGGGGATGGTACTCACGGTACTGGTCTGCTCGTTCTTGCTATGGCTCAAATTTGGAGATTGGGCCTTCAGACCAAACGAGGTAATGCTCGGTGGTGGGCAAGATGGTTTCAAAAACTATATGGCATCTGCTTGGCATGTACGCCATGATAGTAGTTATGTCCATTATAGTGGCATGAACTACCCCTTTGGCGAACACGTTTTATTTACGGATAATCAGCCGATCATCAGTGCTATGATGCAATGGTGGAGTCATAATGTGAGCGATTTGAGCAATCAAGTGATTGGCACCGTCAATTTTATCCAGCTCATTTCTTTATTGTTGGGTTGTGCGGTGTTGTTTTTATTGTTTCGTAAGCTCCATTTGCCGGTTTGGTATGCCGGCTTGGGCGCTTTAATTCTTACCTTCCTGACCCCACAATATGGTCGATTTGCAGGTCATTTTGGGCTTTCTCACACTTTTGTGATACCGATGATGCTCTATTGGTTATGTCGATATGAAGAACGCCCCAGCAAGCGCTATCAAAGCCTACACATTGGATTTTTGGTATGGTTTTCAGCGCAATTGCATTTCTATTTTATGGCAATGGCGGCCTTGTTTCTGACGCTATATATTGGTATCCAAATACTCCGGGAGTTTAATATTGGTAATATTGTACGTCGGCTAAGTCATTGGATCGTAATGGTAATTCTACCTTTTGCGTTGCTCAATATTTGGATACACTGGACCGATTATGCAACCGACCGTGCGGCTTCTCCTTATGGATTTACGGCGTATATTGGTGTTTGGGAAGGGGTTTTCCTGCCTTATGACTATATGCCATTGGCGCAATGGATCAGTTCGCATATCATTAAAATACGTGATGTTGAATTTGAAGCAAGGGCTTATGCAGGCGCAATTGCGCTTTTTTATACGCTTTGGCTGTTGTTTTCGGGATTCAAAATGTTTAGTAAATCTTGGAACGATGCCGCTTATCACCGTGTACACAAATATTACTTGCGTGGCATTTTCTTTGCTGCACTTTTATTATTGCTTTTTGCTTGTGGGTTTCCTTATGCCATTAAAAATATGGGATGGATGGTGGACTATATGGGGCCGCTCAAGCAGTTTCGCTCACAAGGTCGTTTTACATGGGTCTATTTTTATGTGATTAATACCCTAATTTTTTACGGATCGTGGAATTGGGGTCGTCGTTTCAAAGGCTTTGGTGTAAAAGGTGTATTTCCGCAGTTTAAATACCTTATTTTTTGGGTACCATTGGTCGTTTTGGCTTGGGAAGCGCTTATTATGCAACGCATGAAACCCATCGAAACCGGAGAAAATACCGCACTCCGCTCCGTAGCCGCTAAAACACCTGACCATTGGCTCAATAAAGTGGATTTTAGTCCTTACCAAGCCATACTGCCATTACCGTACTATCATATTGGCTCTGAGAATATTTGGAAGGAATACGATTCCAATCATTACCACTGGACAACCGAGCTGGCTTTCCACACAGGCGTACCCGATATGGGTGTAAATATGAGCCGTACTTCTATCGGGCAAATGGTTAAATCCATGCAATTTGTGATGGAACCTGGCGAAATACCTGAATTGCTCTCCGAATTTCCCGATAAACGCCCTATTGCCCTCTTTATCCATGCGCCACAATGGGACAAGGTAAAAGTAGAACAAAACCATTTGGTAAGTAAAGCGAAGCTGATCTTCGAAGACAAAGACATCAAAATAATGCGCTTAGAACTGAGCGATGTGATTGCTTATTACAACGAGTTTAATGGTGCGGTAGCACGCGAATTTGAGTCCCAGCCACTACTACCCGTTGAAGGTAGCAAATGGTTATCCACCAAGGCCAATCCTTATTTGCTTACTTTTTCCTTTGATTCTCTAACGCAATGTAAGTACCATTTTCAGGGCAAAGGTGCCTTTAGTGGCCTAATGAAAGATACCGCTATGATCTGGAATGCGCCATTGCCCAAAGGAAAATACACCTTTAGCGCATGGCTGAAAGTAAATGAAGACCTTGGGGCTACACACGAGTTACATATCGTCGAAAATGCACTAACTGATGGCCACGAAATACACCACCAACACGAAGGTTTACGTTTTTATATGAAATCTATTGTGAATGGTTGGGGATTATTTGAAGTGAGTTTCGAGGTGTTTGAAAGTGGCAAAACAAGGGTGTTTTTTTATAAAAAAGACGTAAATATGCCATTTTATGTGGATGAAATCCTGATTAAATCCGATGGCACAGCTGTTTATAAAAAAGAAGATGGATGGTTGGTACGCAATAATTATTGGTATCGACAATAATGCATTAGTACAATGTTCATATTGTCTAAAGCACACTTACTCCCAAAAACGTTGTACCTTTGCCCCGTGCACTATTCGTCTGATGGGGCATAGTTTACTTTTTTGTATTAATACCTATTTTTTCAATGACACAAATACACCAGAGTATGGTTGGTAATTTAACAGATAATAAAGCAAAACTCAAACGCATTTTCATCGAACCTAACCTACCCGAAGGGTTAAAGCCTTTAATGGTCTTGGCGCGGAATATTTGGTGGTCTTGGAATGATGGTGCAACAGCCCTTTTCAAATCTATTGGTGAGGGTTTACTCGAAAAGCATAATTATAATGCCATTGCTCTCCTCGATGATCTTTCTATTGAGCAGGCCAATGAGTTAGTGAGCAACAAGGAGTTTATGAAATCAATGAAGGAGGTATATGCCCAATTCATTGATTATACCCAAAAAGCACCCGCTCCAAAAGGCCCTAAAGTCGCGTATTTCTGTATGGAATATGGCCTTCAACAAAGCCTACGCCTATATTCAGGTGGCTTAGGAGTTTTGGCGGGCGACTACTTAAAGGAAGTAAGCGACCGCAATTTCAATCTTGTGGCGGTAGGGCTGCTTTACCGTTATGGTTATTTCCAACAGGGTATTACGCTCCATGGGGAACAACAACATATTATGGATGCGGCTAAGTTTACACAATTGCCGCTTGAACCAGTCCGCGATGAAAATGGCGAGTGGGTTAAAATACATATCAATTTATCTGGCCGCACCGTGTGGGCTAAGGTATGGGAACTCAAAGTAGGCCGGATGTCGCTCTACTTGTTGGATACCGATATTGATGATAACCGTTGGGAAGACCGCTCCATCACCCATCAATTGTATGGTGGTGATAATGAGCACCGCCTCAAGCAAGAATTACTCCTCGGTGTAGGTGGCCTCCGCGCACTAAAAGCAATCGGTGTGGATGCTGATATTTACCACCTCAACGAAGGACATGCCGCATTCTTAGGCTTAGAACGTATGCGCAACTATATCAAGGATAAAGGTT
The DNA here is from genome assembly GCA_013297575.1 of Chitinophagales bacterium. Lineage (GTDB taxonomy): Bacteria > Bacteroidota > Bacteroidia > Chitinophagales > Saprospiraceae > M3007. The sequence goes on along the minus strand of JAAFHO010000011.1, from coordinate 9,585 downwards.
TAACCTTTGAATCTGCCTTGGAAGTGGTTCGTTCTACACAATTATTCACAACGCATACGCCAGTGCCGGCGGGACACGACTCGTTCTCGGAGGGCTTACTGCGCGATTATTTATACGAATACACTTACGCACTCGATATTTCTTGGGAGCGTTTGGTGGGTATTGGCCGCGTGAATGCTACCAATCCAGCTGAACCCTTTTCTGTGAGCCATTTGGCACTGCGTACTTGCCAGGAAACCAACGGTGTGAGCCGTTTGCATGGGGAAGTGAGTCGCAAAATGTTTGTAGAACTCAACCCTGACTACCATTATTCGGAATCCAATATTGGTCATGTGACCAACAGCGTCCATTTCCCAACATGGATAGCAAAGGAATGGTTAGATTTTTACCGCAAGCAATTCGGAAAGGATTTTGAGGCCAATCAAATTGACCATAAGTACTGGGCAAAAATCCATAAAGTGCCCGATGCTGAAATCATGTCGATCCGAAAAACGCTTAAATCGCGTTTGATTCATTGGGTACGCGAAAGCCTCAACAACGATTATATGCGTCGTGGTGAAAATCCACGTGAAATATTTGAAATCACCAATTCGCTCCGCGAAGACGCTTTGATTATTGGTTTTGCACGTCGTTTTGCGACCTATAAGCGGGCAACATTATTGTTTTCTAACGAAAAACGTCTCGCAGAAATCGTAAACAATGCTGACCGTCCTGTGATCTTTTTGTTTGCCGGAAAAGCACACCCTGCCGATAAGTTCGGACAGGAGTTTATCCGCGTTATTTACAACACCACTAAAAATCCATTATTCAAAGGCAAGGTGATTTTCTTAGAAAATTACAGCATGGAAATGGCTAAATTGTTGGTACAAGGCGTGGATATCTGGTTAAATACACCTACTCGCCCACAAGAAGCAAGTGGTACATCCGGTATGAAAGCGGTAATGAATGGTGTTATGAATTTCTCGGTACTCGATGGTTGGTGGTGCGAAGGTTACCGCCCGGGTGCAGGCTGGGCTTTACCAGAACACGATACGTATAAGGATACTGCGCTTCAAAACGAATTGGACGCTGAAACACTTTACAATATCCTCGAAAACGATATTGTGCCAACTTATTACGATAAGGATAAAAATGGTATTTCGGAACGTTGGGTAAGCCATATTAAAAATACAATTGCCGAGATTGCACCTGTTTTTGTTATGGGACGTATGCTCGACGATTACAACGAACGCTATTATTCCAAATTATACGAATCTAGTTTGCGCATCAAAGGGGATAATCTTAAACACGCAACAGAACTAGTGGCTTGGAAAAACCGCGTGCGTCGTATTTGGGGTGCTATTGAGTTAATTGATATGCAAACCCCCGATACGTTTAACCATTCGTTGCCTTTGGGTCAAAATTTCAAAGCAACAGCGACACTCAATATTCAAGAGTTAACATCCAATGATATTGGCGTGGAGCTCACGTTCTTCCGCCGTAAATCGGAGACTGAGATGGATCTATTAAGTGTACATGAATTACAACCGGGTAAGCAAACGGGTACAGAAGTTACTTATTCTTGCGATATTATACCAACAGAATCAGGTGTGTTTGAGTACGGTTTCCGTATGTTTCCAAAGCATCCAATGTTGGTACATCGGCAGGATTTTGGGTTGGTACGTTGGTTATAACATAAAATGGACGCTGCTCGAATAGTAGCGACAAGAAGTATTGTAAAATAATATAGAGCGGTAATTGGGTTTCCAATTGCCGCTTTATATTTCATAAAAATGCGTAAATTTGCACAAAGAAACAAACCACCAATAAACCAGTTAGCGCAAAATTTTGCCACCGAATACATAAAATGCCAGTAGTATATATACAAACGCTTCGATGTCTAGTATTGCTCTCTTTTTTCCTTGCCTTTAATCAAGCATGTGAGCATACGAATCTGAATAGTGCTGTTGATTGTACGTGTAATACATCGGTAAACAACGACACCACTAAAACAGTTAGTTACAAAACAGTAAAAGGTGCTTTACTTGGAACACGGTTTTCCTCCTTGGAAGCGTTAAAATCCGTTATCCAAATTGAATACCACCCTGGTTCCGATACTGCTACAAACAAAAACGCCTATGTATCTGTACGGCATTGTAGCGACGGCAAAGAAGTGACCAGCATATTAATGACAGGTATAAGTCAGGGTGATCTTTATAACGCAGGACACAGTGATGCTATTGGGGATCATATGGCTTTGCTTTTCGATAGTCCTTACGCGATAGCGAATAGAAAAAAATTAGAGAAAATTTTTACATTATCAAGGAGGAAACCGGACACGTTCGGAGAAGGAGACCCTGCTTTTTTTGATATTGCAAAATCAGCAGCAGAAAATATCAATACGCCGGATATGGCTTTTAGAAATGAGAGAGACAGCACTGAAAAAGGCTATTTCAATTCCTTTAATCATATCACAGCACAGGCGTTGATCACGTCTTGTTTTTCCGAGGAATTGGCCGATTTTATTGCTGATGTACATGAACGTAATAATTGCCCAGAGTTGATTACTGGAAAATTTACAGAAGTACAAATTAAAAACCTAGAAGATGGGCCACTCGACAACTATGTAGATCTTGTTAATAATGAATGGGGGCAAGAACTAGGTAAACAGCTCAAAGTAAAATATGGTATTAATAGTGAAACCCACTGGAGTCCCCAACTGCTAGCCGATTATATGAATGACATACAGAGTTATTTTATTTGGGCCTTCCAAATAGGTTTTAAACCCTTCCGACCTGAGGATACCGTAGTGATTAAATTTGCGAATAAGCTAAATGCCGTAATGGATGAGCATTATGTTTTTACTAGGTAAGTAATACATCCAACCCTAATTTTTTTTCAAACGGTACAGTTGTTTTTTCAAGATGTCTGCAGTATCGTTTACAACCGTATAAGTTTCCGTCAGTTCTTTCATGCCCATTGGTTGCCATTTTTTTAAATCCTCTGACCAGTTTTTAGCAACTATGGCTTTATTTAATCTTGCTCCAACGAGATCTGCATTGCTTAAACTAGCTCTCCGCAAATCTGTGTAACTCATTTCAGCCGCACTCAAGTTTGCTTTGGCAAAGTTTGTTCCTACAAAGTCAACGCTGGTCAGAATGGCCTCATTAAATAATGTTCCAACAGATTGAGTCCACTCAGCAGTCGCATCCGTTAAATCAGCCTTCATCAATTGTGCATTAGACAGGTTTGCCCCGCTTAGGTTGGCTAAGGTAAGGTTCGCTTCATTTAGTTGAGCCCACCTCAAATCCGCTCTTTTTAGATCTGCATTGCGCAAATTTGCCCGATTCAAATTTGCCCCCCAAAGGTTTGCTTCTTTCAAATCAGCCTCTTTCAAGTTGATACCACCCATATCAGCACTTTCAAGATTTGCATGCGCTAGGTTTATACCGCTCAAATCCAAGCCTTTCAAATCGACACCACGCAAATCTGCCCAAGCAAAGGCTGTGTTCCGCTTAATCTGAGCAAAAGCACCAGTATCTATATTCATAAGGATCAATGCCTGCAACAACTGTCCGCGTTCAGGGCTGCTCTCTTGCCGCGATAAACTATCCCCAATAATATACTTATAAGGCTTGAAAGCAAAACTCAAAGCCGCTATTCTGTCGAATATAGTATCGCTTAGCGTTCTGCCGGAATTTTGTTTTAATTCTTTGCCAATATCCTCTAATAGGCTACTCAAGAGTGGTTTTAGATCATTTTTCTGGACGACCGCTAATGCCGCTATCTCGTGTATGCTCTTTTGCTGGTCTTGAATTTGTTGTTGTAAAGATGCGTACCAGTTGTAACCCAAAACACCTCCTAATGCAATAATACCTACTGGCATTATCCAAACAAATGAATAAGTACGTGTGCTATCGGAACCTGTTGCGGCTGTTTTTTTCCCGATCAGAGCGGATAAAAAATCCCTATTCCAAACGGACAACAGCAGAAACAACAGTGCAACCAATACCAGTGCCGCTATAAAACCCAACAAAAACGAGTAGTTTTTCTCTATATACGGCAAGCGAAGAAATCCTAGCACCCACCCAAATATAACTCCGAATACCAATCCAAATAGTAGGTACTTTTTTCCTTTCATCATTAAATAATTTTTTGCAAAATTAGGAAACTGTATGGTCTTTCAAGAAAATATATTTTCCTGCTAAGTAAAATTTTATCATTTCTAAGTAAATTCTTATCCAAATATTAGAAGTGCATTATAAGCATCCATCTACATTTGCGTCCTTCATTTTAAGGCAAAGATTTGTACTGCATTATTAGGGGTACATCAACGGTCGCCAATGTACTAAAATAATCGTTGCAGCAACAAATTACGTAGGTACAGATCCTTTCTAAATTTATCCTTTTGATATGAAAAAATTATTCTATTTTGCTATTTTAGGTCTTTGCTTATTTGAAATTGCAAATGTCTATTTTATTATGCCTATGCCCGGTAGCCAAGAAATGCAAAGCATTGGTTGGGCCTATTTCTTGTATCATTGGCGCTGGTTTTTCCGGACACTACTCGGATTGATTATATTGTATGGACTAAAAACAGCCTTTCAAAAATCAAAAATATTTCCTATTTTATCTATTTTTATCGTTGCTGGCATTGCTTACGCCACCAATTTTGAAATGGCTGCCGATGCTATGTTCATCCAGCCTCAATCCATCCAAATGTCCCAAGTAGCGCAAAATAAGGTAGATACCAGTCGTATTATCATAGGCGTTGAATATAATGGTGAGGCAAAAGCATATCCCATACAGTTTTTAGGCTATCATCATCAGGTATTTGATACCATTGCAGGTAAACCAATTATAGTGACTTATTGCACGGTATGCCGTTCTGCACGTGTTTTTGAACCCATAGTAAATGGCATGCTCGAAAAATTCCGTCTAGTAGGTATGGATCATTTTAATGCCATGTTCGAGGATAAAACAACCCATTCTTGGTGGCGGCAGGCCACGGGCGAAGCTATTGCTGGGCCGCTCAAAGGCCAGTTTTTACCCGAAATGAACAGTAGCCAAATGGCACTAAAACAATGGCTCGCCTTGTATCCTAATAGCACGACCATGCAACCCGACCAATTATTCCAAATGGAATACGATAGCATGAGTAACTACGAAGCAGGGCGGCGAACAGGTACGCTTACCCGTCGGGATAGTCTTTCTTGGGGAAAAAAATCATGGGTATTGGGTATAAAAGTGGGCAATGTCTATAAGGCTTACGATTGGAATGACTTGATTCAACATCGGCTAATCCATGATATTGTTAATGACAAACCTATCGTGGTGGTATTGGCTAACGATAATAAAAGTTTTTCTGTATTGCAACGCATAAGCCCTACACAGGTTTTTAACTGGCAAAATGATACGTTGAGTGACCAACAGTACCATTATAATTTATTAGGCATTCCAGCCGAACCCGGTATTGACAGGTTGAAAAAAATCAAAGCCTATCAAGAGTATTGGCATAGTTGGAAGACATTTCATCCTGAAACATTACACTGATAAAAATAAAAAACTAAAGGCCGCCCTTCATTCCGAGAGGCGGCCTTTATCAATCAACTAAACCTTTTTTTCAAAAATTCTATAAACCTTCTTTATATTCTTTAAACATGAATCATTTGAACTGCGCGTGAACGACCGCTTAAATCAGAAATCGTTATAGAGAACGCGCCTTTAGGTAAATTGCTGGTTGAAATAGATTGTGAACCCAACTGAAATGCATCGTGCCAAACCCGACCATCCATTCCTGTAATACGCACCATCATCAATTGATCCAAATCATTACCTTTCAATTGTACCCAATTGGTAGATGGATTGGGATATGCTTGGAGTGTAAAAACTTCGTTCGCCAATTCGCTGCTACTAACACTCGCCTGATCTTCTTTGAACAACCAAGAATAAGCCGACGGGAACTCTCTTCCCCAAAACCACTCACTGTGCTCGCCATCTGCTGGATTAGAAATATTCATTTCTGATATATCGAATCCTGCGGTAAGCATGGCTTCATATACAATCTCCACTCCAGTTCCAATATAATTTGGCTCCAAACCACCTGCTAAGAAAAATACGCGTACATCATTAAGTTTACCTTTGCTGGCGATGTACTCGGCCATTTTTGTATCATTAAAACTAAAGGTAGGTGAAAAAATACCTGCTTTAGAAAATGTCTCTTGGTGCTCAATCAGTGCATACATCGAAATAAGACCACCCATTGAACTACCCATGATCCCTGTATGATCGCGATCGGAGAGCGTCAAATAATTGTTGTCGATATAAGGCTTAAGTGTGCTAACGATAAAGTTAACGTATTCAGCACCTTGTCCGCCACCATAAGAGGCTGTTGTCCAAGGAGAATATTCATCATTTTTGTGCGAACCACCGTTATCAATCCCTACAATAATACATCCAGGATCGCCAGTTGTCGCCAAAGCATTCATGGCTTCGTCTATTTTCCAATCAGAAGTGGTGCTCGTTGGGTCAAACAAGTTTTGACCATCTTGCATATACAGCACCGGATAACGCTTATTAGGATTAACGGCATAATCAGGAGGTAAATAAGTCCAAATACGGCGTGTTCTATTCAATTGTGGAATAAAATAATTTTCATCCAATACATTAATGCTACCTCCTACCTGACCAATGCCCGGGCCATTACCGCTGAGCAAATCTGGCCATGACAAAATAACCACTTCTACGGTTTTAGGCTGGCCATTGTAATATATCTTGTGCGATGGTTGTGTTAAACCACCAATGTTGCCTTCAACAGAAGCCCAACTGCCGCGTGTGAATTTAAATTCTACCTGCCCTGGAGCTGGATTAATGGTAATCATATATTTACCATTACCTAGTGGCGTAAGTAACCGATTCGCATCTGCTGGATTCCAATTATTGAACGAACCTGCTGCGTATATATTAGCACCAGCGGGTGTGTTCATCGGAACAGCGGTTACTTTGATCGTCAACTGCGCACTCAATACAGAGCAGGTCGTTAGTACAACGGCCAGCGCTACCATGCGCAACGTTTTCAGTGGACTCTTAGAACTAGAAACATAACCTACGAAGGTCTCTGATGGGTATAAATGTTTCATCCTCGATAAACTTTTTTTGCCCAAACAGTCTTTAACTGTCTAATGCTTGTGATAAATGCTTTTCCCTTTTCACGTCAGGAGGAAAGTTATAAAGAGAGGGGAAGGGGGAGAGGGGATTATGTTTGGTAATTTGAAATAAATGTAGATATCGTAGGTGTCTGTTCTTCGTTTGATGTCACAAATTTGAACAGAAATGTCAATACCCTGTATGTCATAAAAATGACAATAGGACAAAGGGAACTATTTGAGGATTGAAGTGCAGATTTGCAGCCCTAAACGACAGAAATATTTTTTGCTAAATTTGGCAAAAAACAGCAAAATGGTTGCATTTAAAAACGATCGGTATATATTTAAAAACAAACGGTAGATTTGAAAAGGAAGTATTTTAAGAGAAAAGTACAAACACCATGCCATTTACCGTTTCTGAGTGGCCAACGACAGATATTTATCTCTGATTGGAGATAATTACCATTTAATGGGTAGGTGCGCGAGGGTGTGAACTAAAATGACCATTTTTTTTTCTAATCATATACCTTTGTAAAAAGATTCCCCAATTCTACTTCAAAATTTGAAAAACGCTTTAATCTTGCTCCGATTTATAAGCGTTTATTGTTGTGGAGTAAAGGCTTGCACAATCGGTTAAATTTTATACTTTTGATGTCAAAAGTAAAGCAACAGCAATCACATAAAAATTTATAAAATAAAAATGTCAGAACAACCTAAGGGTTTCAACATCAATGCGATAGTAAAAGACTATTTTTCAAAAATTATAGTCATATTTTTAGGTATTTCTATTTCTTTTTGGTTTGATGAATGGCGAGCGCATCGGAAAGCCCGTGAAATGGAGCAAAAAATGCTCCTTAGTTTAAGGAGTAACCTTACCCAAGATACATTTATGCTGGGTGGTACCGCTAAAATGGGTGAAGATCTCATAAGAGGTGCGCATAAACTGATCGCATTTAAAAAAGATAGTGAAATTATCGACAGTGTAAGTTTTTTTATTGATATGGCTTGTAGTTACACCGGTTGTCTGATCAATCAAACAACGTATGAGGAAATAAAACAAACAAATTCTACCAATTTAATTCAAAATGATTCACTAAAACAATCAATTTTAGGGCATTATACCAGTTTAATTCCTTACGCTAAAGAATGGTGCGAGATAGATAAAATGCATACGATGTCTCACTTGATTCCGGAAATGAGCAATTATTTTCCTGTAGTCATAGACACTTTTAATTTAGTTTCTAATGCTGAGAAAGTAAAATACTTAAAAACGCAAAAGTTGAAAAACCTACTTTTAACTAATTTAGCGTATAAAAGAGAAGCGATTAAGACCTTACATTTTGCCAATGCTAGAACAAAGAAACTGATAGCCAATATAGATAAAGTCTTAGAAAATAAATAGCCACTGACGGAGGAAATTTACCCTATTTGCGGTGTGCGTTATGCGATCAAATTTCATTTTCCCTCTCAATTCGCTACTTTTATAAAAAAAATCCTCCAATTATAGTCCAAAATTCAAAAAAACGCTTTAATCTTGCTGCTCATAACTTAAAATTCAAAAACTACACGATAAAGATATGGAAAAGCCATGGCTTAATAATTACCCTAAAGGTGTGCCTGCTAATATCGACCCTGACGCATATCCCAACCTTCTGGCAATGCTGGAAGGCACTTTTGTTAAGTATAGCGACTTGCCCGCCTTCCATTTTATGGGTAAAGCGCTTACTTTTAGTGAGGTGGGTAACTACTCTACCCAGTTTGCAGCCTACCTCCAAAGCAGGGGGCTACAACCTGGCGATCGCATTGCACTGATGATGCCCAATTTGCTGCAATATCCTATCGCTCTTATTGGTGCACTCAAAGCGGGATTAATCATCGTGAATGTAAATCCGCTTTATACTCCGCGCGAAATGAAACACCAGTTTATGGACTCTGGTGCAAAGGCGATTTTGATTGCTGAAAATTTTGCCGCTAATCTAGAACAAGTGATCGCTGATACAGGTATAAAGACCGTAATACTGACCAGTGTGGGCGAAATGCTGGGTTTCAAAGGTGTGATTGTCAATTTTATGGTGCGAAAAGTAAAAAAACTCGTACCCAAACACAATTTAGCCAATACCGTTACTTTTAACCAGGCATTGGCGCAGGGGAAGAAATTTACACTCAACAAACACGAAGGCAGCCCCGACGACACCATTATATTACAATACACAGGCGGCACCACCGGCGTTTCAAAAGGTGCGATGCTCACCAACCGCAATTTGATTGCCAATATGCAACAAATAAGGGGTATTCTTGGTCCAAAACTAGAAGAAGCATCCGAAATTGCACTTTGTCCGCTACCACTGTACCATATTTATGCCTTTACGGTCAATTGCCTCGCGCTGATGAGTATCGGTGGCAGTAATGTATTGATCGTCAATGCGCGCGATTTACCTGCCTTGATCAAAGAGTGAGATCG
>JAAFHO010000109.1 GCA_013297575.1 Chitinophagales bacterium | reverse complement strand
GTGACGAAGACGCTAGTGGTGGTAAAGTGATAAATTGATTTTTTTGGATTTTAAACAAATATGCACAGTGGGTCGCTTGGGATATACCAAGCGGCCCATTGTGTTTGGATGCACATCCCCCTAAAATCGCCGATTATACCCCAATTCCGCATAAAATGGTATTAATGGGCGCGTTTTAAAACCTTGCGACACAATACGTCCTGCTTTTAAAGAAATATCATTTTTGCCAAAAGAAAAGCCAGACTGCAAGCCATAAAAATAATTACCTCCGGTTGGGATATACCAGCCATTTTGGAGCGATGGGCCATTTTTACGCGCCTCCTCCGACTGTTTTATATGGGTAATAATGGCTTTATCTAAACCAAATTCGCCGGAAATAAACCATTTTGGTTTGTAATAACCGACTACTCCCGAAAACTCGCCACCAAAATTGACCAACCTTGTTTGCCTGTTTTCAAAACGTCGAAACGGACAATATGCCTTTACTGTTGCCGAAAATCCGTTGAATTGGAACACTTCCATTTGTCCCCCAATCCTTGTTTTGAAATCATCAAAAGGGTGGTCGCCAGCCGGAAAACTGTATTCCACATTGAGCAATATTGGCTTTGGTGTTTTAAGCCGATAGCCATAACCTATGCCGGTGGTAAAGCCATAATCGAAGCCAGTTTGTAGGCTAATGATGTGGTTTTGATCGGTTTGTATCGACCGCCAGTTGATATTTTGTGCAAAGGCAGTACGGAACACGCCTAAAAAAGTGATGGTTGCTAGAATGCAATATTTCATGGGGTAATTATTTTAATTCGTTAAGATATGTGAGTGCTACGGGGTAAAAATTTTGCCAACCTGTTGGGAACGAAATCATATCGTGTCCAGCACCAAGGGTTTTTTCTAGTTGAACATTAGTGTATGCAGAAGATACCTTTTTAGCATGTGCTTCGCCGTAAGCCTTATTGTTTTCGCTATATACAAAAAGGATTTTTGTAGTAAACTGGTCAAGATTGGCTGTCCAGTCGGGTCTTTCTTTTTCCCCAATTTCCAAATAAGCATCAAAGGTAACCGCACCAGATCGCCAAAAAGGTAGTGCCCCTTCGTTGCCCGTGGGGCTGTCTTTATCGCCATCTACAGCGGTGAGTAAATCGAATTTGTAATCCAATATCGCGTGGTCATTTTCTTTTGCTGAAATGAACTGATCCATATATACAGCATCATTGAGCAATTCGCCAAAATACTTAAAATCACGAGAACGGCTAATATAGCCCTCTACATCTGCCCATACAAATCCACCTGGTTCTGCCAAAATAACACCATTAATTTTAGTAGGATAATTATTGATATAAGCAGTAGCCAACATAGCACCCCAAGAGTGACCCAGCAGAAATATTTTTTGGCTGGGGTCGGTTTGGTAATGCGCAATGACGGCTGACAAATCATCGTATAAGACCTGCATGGTATATATGTCTTTGTTGTGCCTCTTGGACAATCCGGCACCACGCTGATCGTAAAATACAACATAATAACCTTGGTCGGCAAAGGCGGTACAGTTGAGCAAATAACGGTAATCTGCACCAGGACCACCATGGAGGACTACAAGCATTGGGTCGTTGGGATTGCCAAAAGATTGGGCATGAAGTTGGGTGCCATTGACCGAAATAGAGGGGATAGAGGGATCTTGATCCACAGTTTTGGCCACCAATAGCCCCGGTTCGCTGGGGTCGTAACCGCCCTGTTCACAGCCCACAACTACTAGGGACAGTGCTACCACCGATGCCGTTAAAATTTTTGTTAAGTTCATGTTTACTTGTTTAAGTTAAGTAATTATTGTAAATTTTCGGCAAAGATGTGGGGCCATTTGGTAGCCATTGGTTCATCTTGTAAGGTGGAACTAGTAGTTGTACACGCCTATTGCAATACGACATGTTTCTGATTCAAATACTCACTCGGTGATAGGCCGGTTGTTTTTTTAAAATTACGGTTAAACGAAGTTTTGGAATTGAAGCCGCAATCGTAGGCTAAGGAAAGCAAGGTAAATTGCTGCGATTTGGGTAGTATGGCCACTTTTTTAAATTCCTCGACGCGTTTGACGTTGATATAATCGTAGAAACTGACTTGCTCAAAGGAATTGATTACTTGCGATAAATAATTAGCATGTACGCCTAGGTGCTGCGCCAAATCTGCCAATGTTAGATCGGCATTAGTAAATAATTTTTCAACTTCCATTGCTGCCGCCAAATCTTTGTGTATTTTTTGTGCAGCCTCCTCACTCAATCCTGATTTTTCATATTTAATGGTTATTTCTTCCTGCACAGGGAGTGGGCTAGGTAAGATTTGTGCGGGTACTTGATTGGTGAAAATACCCACTTGCTTTATCCCAAAATAACCAATAAAACACACATAAAGTACTGCCGAGAGAAAAATAAGCGTATCTGTCCCAAAAAATACGACGAGCCAAATTCCGGCAATACCGGAGATGAGGTAGCGGAGCCAGTTAAAGTTGATCTTGTCGGTACTTGTATTCTGTTCGTCAATAGTGGAGCGGTATTTTTTCAATACACGAAAGGACTCAACTACATAAAAAATGCCAGAAAATCTGATCGCCCATGCTGTACACCAAGTAAGTGTTTCATACCCAATCCCTTCGTTCTGATAGACCCATATTTTATGCTCAGAAGGCATCAGTATAAAAGGTATAAACAGCAAATACCAAAGCGTTGGCACCGAAAAATGTAGTATTTTGGTACTATTAGACAATGATTGATTGGTGAGTGTTGCGGTGTATAGCAATAAAAATGGCCCCTGAAACAGGGGTAAAGGTGCTTCTAGTCCGAGTAAGTATGGAAAAGCAAGTATTTTATTTGTAAAAAACAAGTAAAATAAGGCAATATGCACACCTGTAACCGCCAACCAAGCAGCCAAAGTAATATCTGCACTGCTTTTTTGCTTTTTACTGGTTAGGATTAGTACTAAGAAAAAGGTGATGGCTATGCCCGAAGTATAGGTGTATTCCATGCTTTGTTATAAAAGTGATAAGGAGCGTTTTGTTAAATGGGCAAGCCAAAATGACATTGCCCAAAACTAGACACCCTATCTAGGTTTTACCCTGATACCTTTATACTATACTTGGCATTGTACACTACAACAAGGCATTAGTAATATTATCCAGCACCTCAAATGCCGTCTCTGCCATTTTATTGCCCTTTGTATCCAACAGCGGATTCACCTCCACAAATTCAATACAAACTACTTTTTCGGATTGAATAGCCCTATTAATAATCTCCATTACCTCGTATTGGTCAAACCCTTTGGAAACAGGTGTGCCAGTTCCGTTCGAAATCAGATCACAATCCATGCTGTCCACATCAAAAGAAATGTAAATTATATCGCAATCCGTGAGCCTTTCCAATGCCTCCTGAACACATGTTTCAAGACCGCGGTATCGGATTTCGGCCGCCATATAGTTTTTGATGTCTAATTTTGCCATCTGCTTATCTTCGGGTTCTTCGGTAGAGCGTACACCAAAATAAACGATATGCTTCCCCAAAACTTTTGCGCCCTTAATCCCTATTTTTTTCATTGCATTCCAATACTTTTCAGTAGATCGGCCCACTTCATTGACACAACAAGCCAAATTATCATCGGCAAGGGCAGCGGCCAACGGCATTCCGTGAATATTACCCGACGGCGAGGTATAAGGAGAGTGTAAATCGGCATGTGCATCGATCCAAATGACACCTAGAGTATGGTTAGGATACGCCGCTTTGACGCCGCTTATAGTGCCTAAGGAAGAAGAATGGTCGCCCGACAAAACAATAGGGAAAAAATCCTTTTCAAGTGTTTTTTTGACCGTTTTGCTCACCCGAGTGCATTGTTCATATACATCTTCGATCCGTTTGGCAAAGGAATTGTTCATTTTGTCATAGATGGACTCATTATGTGTTTTAACATCTACGAAATCAAAGCGATTGAAATAGTCGTTCCCTGAATTGATCGCCGCTATTTCGATGGCATCAATGCCCATATCAGCACCGCGTGTCCCTGCGCCGATATCTGATCTATTTTTTACAAGTTTAATTTTTTTCTTCATGTTGTGGTGGTGGTATTAATTATTAAATATTTACACTGTACTAAATGATCTGTGCCCATTATTTGCAGCCTTAACATTTTTGATCAACTCCTGTTGCACGCAATTCTAATTCATATAAAACTTTAAATAAATGGTATACACTAAAGTCAATAGAATAACTGAAAGCCGAATAATGTGTTTAGTCAAACTGCTTGCTCCATTTAAAGTCGGAATAAGAGCAGTTGTTTTTAGAAAAAAATCAACCAGTCTTTTATAATCTAGGAGGATCAAAAATAAAATACCAATCGTCAAAATGATGGATTGCAATAGTCCACCTAAGTTCATTTGGTAAAAAATATTAATTAAGGTCAAATTAAGCATAAACGAAAATAACATAATTGCACCTAGCAATAAAGTCCTTCGAAATAGCAACAAATATGATCCTACAATTTGAATCATACCGACAATAATCCCAAAAGTATGTGAGTATCCAAAGTAAAACCAAGTAAGCCATTCTCCCGATAATTGGTTGATTGGTTGAACAGCTATTGACTCAGGAACATTAAATTGTAGTCCAAATAGTTTGGCCCAACCAAACCTACACAAATTAATAGCAATACTGTAACGTATTGTCAGATAAATAAAAGCCACTATTTTGGATGAATCCACCTCGCCTTTCCGTTCTAGGTTTTGCCAAATAAAGGGAAAAATGAACCCAAGCACCATTGATATACCTACGAGCGAAAAAATGAGGATAGGGGGAAGCCAAGGAATAATTCCACTATTGCCAATGCTTAGCCATAAAGCGGAAAGTGTAAGACCCGCCACTAGGCAGGTCAATATTTTTTGCGATAAAGTCTTTTTCTCCATTTTATATTTGTTTTAAATTTTTAACAATACAGCATGGATGCACTAAAGGCTTTTTTTGGTGCATTGGCCTTTTTTTATCTGTTGAAACAATATTCCATTAACATTTTCACAATAAAATTTACTTTATTTATTCTAGTTAATATGTGCTTGAGTCCTTTAAGTGGTTGGCCAAAGTTAATTATTTACATCTCCAGGCGCCAACTAAAATTGGGAATCATGCCCAATTGGTATTTGGTCGTGACTAATTTTGTGAGCGGGTCGTAATATTGGAAAGCGACATTTTTCTGCGCCGACAAGTTCTGAAATTCCAAAGCAATGGTGCTATTGCGCTTATTGCCAATACTGCGTTTCCAATATACTCGGCCATCTACGCGAAAGTATGGGTTGTTGCGTCCGGTATAACCATTAGATAAGTCAAAAACAGTTGATGCGTCATTCACTGATCTATTAATATCAATCGGAGCGGTTCTGTAACCACCCATATAAACTGTTCGCCCACTGATACCAAAAACACGTCCAGATAGATTTTTCTTTATTTTTCGGTGCCATTCTTTCCCCGAAGTAAGGTTGGCAATTTGCCCTACACTCCAACGGGTCTGCCTCTTTACTTGATCTGCCCCTTGGTACTCCGATTGCAGCAGCGTAACATTGGCATTCATAAACCAACCATCTGTTTGGCGGCGTTGGGCCATCAATTCAATGCCTCGGTTATTGGCCACGCCATCACTTTTGGTGTCGGTATATTTTTCAAATGTCGTTTCATTGATAAAGGAATATCCGTCTTTTTCTGTACCGCTAATGAGGATATTAGAAATGCTTTGGTTAAAAAACTCAGCACTCAGTACCCATTTTGTATTGGGTAAATAATTGTAGCGTGCGGAAACAATAGCCGAACGAAGAAGGGTATTATTAAGACTATTTGTGACCCATATTGGCAACATTTGGCTATAAGCCGCCGCCGATAATACGAATTGGTGTCGCGTTGAAGGCCGCCAAAATGCTTGCAAGCGCGGATCTATAGTGCTACCATAAAGAGAAACAACGGGATTGATACCGTAGTGAACTTTTACGGCACCATCCAAGAATGTGGATTCATTGGCTATCCAACTTTGCAATACAAAATTGCCATCGACATAGAAATCTCTAACAAAAGGATTACCACGATCATAATTGGTGTACGTATCTGTGGACATATTTGTACCAAAAATAAGCACATTCGTACTGTTTAATTTGTACCGCATCGAAGCGTTCAAAGATAGTCGCGTTTCTTTTTGGTACTCCGATGCTTGCAAAGTAGTAGGTGTAAACTGTACGCGGTCATTAAATTGATGAGAGGCAGTAGCCCCAATTTTGGCACTAAATCCCTTCCTTGAAAAACCCGTATAACTCACCCCGGCTAAACCCGTTTTTGATTCAAAATTAATATTAAACAACTCTTTATAAGTTGTGGCGGAATCGGGTGGTGTGAACACATTGGTAGAAAGCCCACCTAAAGCAAATATAGACCAGGAACCGCCTCTTTTGGTCGGAAAGTTTAAGTGCAGCGCAATATCCTGAAAATTCACTTTTTCGCCCCCAAAAGAAACACCTAATGCGCCCAATATGCCTACCGTAGAATAGCGGTAATTGATCAAATAGGAACCTCCGTTACGCTTGCGCGACAGGGGGCCTTCTGCAGCAGCATCAATGCCGATAAGGCCTGCTTGGATGGTTTGTTCGTGCTTTTGGTCGTTGCCTTTGCGCAAGTTCAAGTCCATGATACCTGCTATACCGTCATTGTATCCCGTAACGCCAGCACCCGTAATCAAAGCGGAATTATCGAGCATTTGGGCCGAAATCATCATTACACCGCCACTGCTTGAGGTGGGCCGATCGGATATTGTACCAGCATTGGGCAAATGGTTGGGGCTTACGATATCCATACCATTGAGTTTCCAACGTACCAAAGCCGGATTATTACCTCGAATACTCATGCTATTGGTGCCGTCGTCTGTTTGCGCCACGCCAGGGAATGCCATTGCCAAACGAGCAGGATCAAAATAAGTCATTGGGTTGTACAATGTTTGCTCCCTCGACAACGGAATTTCGCCTAAGGGCATTACTTGCCGTAATGGGCGCGCTTCCACAATTTCTATCGGCAAAGAAGCGGCTTCCACAAAGCCCTCTGTGAGCAGTACATCTACCACCTTTTCTTTCCCTCCTGCGATGATAATTTCGGTCAAACGAAATGCGACACAACCCTTTTGCTCCACCGTAAGCGCGCCCGTACCAATGGGCAAGGCATCGAAGGAGAATTTGCCATCCATACCTGTTGTAGTGGTATAGGTGTGTCCATCATAAGCAGTGAAAGTGGCTTGCGCCCCAATCACAAGTGCGTACGTGTCCTGCATGCGAACCGAGCCGCGCAAGGTCTGCGCCTGAATGTGCATTGCGACACAAAAGAAAAGAAAGAGTGGTAAATAGATTTTCATAAAAATGACAAATGTTATGCCCTATTTATTTTGATTCTGTCTAAATAAGGCTTGATATACAACGATTTTTTAACGAAACATAAAAGAAAGCGTTCAATGTTTTAGGTTTGCACCCAAAATAAGAAATAACCACCGCAAAGATGAAACGACTTTGTGATTAGGTTACTCTTAATTCATAAATTTATTCATTCTCAAGTAATAAACGAGCTGGCTATCCATGAGTTGGGTTACAAAATTTATAAGTTCATCCATCGGCCAAAAAGTGATTATGTCACTTACTGGTATTTTTTTGATGCTATTTTTGGTGGTGCATCTTTTGGGCAATCTCCAATTGTTGAAAGACGATGGCGGTGAAGCATTTAATAGTTATGCGTTCTTGATGACCCATAATCCGATCATCAAAACCATTTCATACTCTTTGTACGCTTTTATCCTTTGGCACGCCATACAAGGCTTATACCTTTGGATAAAAAACAGATCTGCTCGTGGTGCTAGCCGCTATGGCGTAACACATACCCGCAGTACCGAAGTTTCTGCTCGTAATATGGCTTGGTTTGGTATCGTTATTTTGGTATTTATTCTCTTGCACATGTACCAGTTTTGGCTTCAAATGAAACTGGGTCTTTTACCACCGGTTGAAGTAGCCGGTTACGACCATCCGGTTAATAACCTGTATTTGCCCGTAAAAGCAGCATTTGGTAATATTTATTATGTCATATTTTACGTCATTTCGATGGTCGTAATAGGTTTTCACCTTTGGCATGGCTTCTGGTCATCATTACAAACACTGGGTCTCAACCACCCTCGATATAATCCCCTCATTAGGGGTATCGGATATGCTTATTCTGTAGGTGTTCCGGCAGGTTTCGCAATTATTCCAATTTGGATGTACTTTTCTTAAGCAACGATAAGAAATTATGGCAACTAATTCTGATTCAACGATCAATAGTAAAATACCGGCAGGTGATATGTCGGTCAAGTGGGAAGATTACAAAGGCCATGTGCCATTGGTATCACCCAATAACAAACGCCGTATTGATATAATTATCGTCGGTACGGGTCTTGCTGGTGCTTCTGCTGCGGCATCACTGGGCGAATTGGGCTATAACGTAAAGGCTTTTACGTTCCACGATAGCCCACGCCGTGCGCACTCTATTGCAGCGCAAGGTGGTATCAATGCCGCCAAGAACTACCGGAATGATGGCGACTCTGTATATCGCTTGTTCTATGATACCATTAAAGGTGGTGACTACCGCGCACGGGAGGCCAATGTGCACCGTTTGGCGGAAGTATCTTCAGGTATTATTGACCAATGCGTAGCACAAGGTGTACCTTTTGCTCGTGATTACGGTGGCTTGCTCGATAACCGCTCTTTTGGTGGTACACAGGTAAGTCGCACGTTTTATGCGCGTGGCCAAACGGGACAACAATTGCTCATCGGGGCTTACCAAGCATTAAGCCGCCAAATCAGCCTTGGTGCTGTTAAATTATACAACCGCCACGAAATGCTCGATGTGGTCATCGTGGATGGCCAATGCCGTGGTATTATTGCCCGCAATTTGCTGACGGGCGAATTGGAGCGTCATGCTGCACACGCAGTTGTATTGGCCACTGGTGGTTACGGCAACGTATTCTACCTCAGCACCAATGCCATGATGTGTAACGTAACCGCTGCTTGGCGCGCGCACCGTCGTGGTGCTTATTTTGCCAATCCTTGTTACACGCAGATCCACCCAACTTGTATTCCGGTTTCCGGCGAGTACCAATCCAAATTGACCCTGATGTCGGAGTCATTGCGGAACGATGGTCGTTGTTGGGCACCTAAAAATGCAGCAGATTGTGGTAAACACCCGAATGATATTCCAGAAGCAGACCGCGATTACTACTTAGAGCGTCGCTATCCGGCCTTTGGTAACCTCGTACCGCGTGACATAGCCAGCCGCGCTGCTAAAGCCGTATGTGACGAAGGTCGTGGCGTAGGCTCAACAGGATTGGCTGTGTATCTCGATTTTGCTGATGCGATCAAACGCGACGGACAAGCAGCCATCTCGGCCCGTTATGGTAACCTTTTTGAGATGTACGAAAAGATTACGGGCGAAGATCCAAACAAACAACCCATGCGTATTTACCCAGCTGTTCACTATACCATGGGTGGACTTTGGGTAGATTATGAATTGATGACCAATATTCCTGGCTTGTATGCTTGCGGCGAAGCCAATTTTAGCGACCACGGTGCGAATCGCCTCGGTGCTTCTGCTTTGATGCAGGGCTTGGCCGATGGTTATTTTGTATTGCCTTATACGATTGGTTCTTATTTGAGCAATGAAATCCGCAAGGGTGCCATTTCTACGGATTTGCCAGAGTTTGCAGCCGCTGAACAAGGCGTACGCGATAATATCGCCCGTTTGTACAGTGCCAATGGCTCACAAAGCGTGGAAAGTTTCCACCGCCGTTTGGGCAAAATCATGTGGGACAAGTGTGGTATGGGCCGCACAGAAGCAGGTCTGAAGCAAGCGATTGAGGAAATCAAAGCATTGCGTTCCGAGTTTTGGCGCGATGTATTTGTACCCGGTTCCGATAAGGAATTTAATTCTGAATTGGAAAAAGCACTCCGCGTCGCCGATTTTATCGAACTAGGTCAATTGATGTGCGAAGATGCCCTTCACCGCAACGAATCCTGCGGCGGACACTTCCGCGAAGAATACCAAACAGCAGAAGGCGAAGCACTACGCGATGATGAAAACTTCATGTACGTAGCGGCTTGGGAATGGCAGGGCGAAGATAAAAAAGCGGTGCTGCACAAAGAACCACTGGAGTACGAAGTGGTAAAAGTAGCACAACGTTCATACAAGTAATGAAATCTGCTTTTTTTACAAAAAATGCATCCTTTAAACCTGTAAATGGTGATTTTGGCGGTGTTTTTAAAGTAAATAAAGCAACTATCTGCCTATTGGCAGATGGTGAAAGTACGAAATCCTGCGATTGGAAAGCCGCACACGCTGCAGTGGATGGTTTTTTGGAGAGGGCGCATACTTTTGAAAATTTTGACCATGACGATCAGGTAAAAAACTGCGTAATGGCCGCGCAAAAGTGCGTAGCCGCATTACACGGAATATGTAGCGGTGCTGCCACTTCTTTTGGTGCAGTGGTTTGCTTGGACAATGGACGATACTGGTGTGCCAATTTTGGTCACGCCGCTATTTTCAAGTTCAATGGAACAGCACTGGAACAAATAAGTACAGCCGTTGAAATGGATGAAATAGCACTCGAATCGGGGCAATTAGCCCCAAAAGAAGGTTTTTTGCTCTTGAGTTCCGGTATGTTACGTCACCCGACACGTCCATTTTTGCCGGATATGCTCGATTGGATTCAAAGTCCGCAGCCCGATCAAAAAACAGATACGCTATTGCAACTATTTGCTTTGAACCAAGATGAAGATATTAGTGCTTTGGTATTAAAATTTGATACCAATATCCCATAAAGACCGATAAAACACCAACAACATTAATTTTATTTTTAAAATAAGAATATGAAACTGACACTCAAAATCTGGCGGCAAGGCGGTAAGTACAAAGGCGAATTTGTGACTTACGAATTGCCAAATGTCAATCCCGATATGTCGTTCCTCGAAATGCTCGATGTATTAAACGAGCAATTAATCGGCCTCCGCGAGGATCCGGTGTCTTTTGAGCACGATTGTCGCGAGGGTATTTGTGGCACTTGCTCTATGGTCATTGACGGTCGTCCGCATGGCCCCATGAAAGGTACTACGACCTGTCAGGTACACATGCGCCACTACCACGACGGCGAGACGATTGTGATTGAGCCATTCCGCGCACAGGCATTCCCTGTGATCAAGGATTTGGTGGTAGATCGCTCTGCGTTTGACCGTATTATCCAATCGGGTGGTTATGTAAGCGTCAATACAGGACAAGCACAAGATGCCAATGCGATTCCGATTGAGAAAGATTTGGCTTCGCATGCGTTTGATGCTGCTACCTGCATTGGTTGCGGTGCCTGCGTAGCGGCTTGCCCCAATGCGTCTGCTATGTTGTTTACTTCTGCCAAAGTGAGCCATTTGGCCATGTTGCCACAGGGACAGGTAGAACGCAAACGCCGCGTATTGAATATGATTGCGCAAATGGACAAAGAGGGCTTTGGCCAATGCTCCAATGTAAAGGCTTGCGAAGCGGAATGCCCTAAAGAGATTTCGGTGTCCAATATTGCACGTTTGAACAGGGAGTTTGTCAGTGCTTCTTTGACTGCTGATATTAAGTAATCATTACTTCATTTTTATTGATGAAGGGTTTATAGTAAGCCGTTCAATTGCATCTTTTTTTGGGGTGTGGTTGAGCGGCTTTTTTTGTTTGGGGTTGTGAAGGATGCTCGTTTGTGGCTCCGTCAATGATTACCAATGGTGTTTCACCACTCGGTCAATTATCAGTCGGTGATTGCTTTTCTTATGCTGTGCAAAATTAGTGAAAAGTATTTATTTTTTCACTTGACACAGAAATTTGAACCCTCTCTGATTGGGTATTGGGGGATCAAGGGCACTACATATTATTTTTTCTTAGTACCGTTTAAGTTCTTTTACTCTTTTATCTCAGACTCTGATACT
>JAAFHO010000108.1 GCA_013297575.1 Chitinophagales bacterium | reverse complement strand
GGTGCTAGTTGAGCCTCGGCTTCAGCAAGGGCTTCCCGTCGAGCGGCTTCTATTCTTGCCCGTGTTTCCTCCCTTGATGTCAATACGGCTTTATCCTTATTTACTGCTGCTTTGGGTGTCGTGGAAGCAGGGCGATCTGTTTTTTTAACAGCATCTACTGCGCTTGTCTTTTGAGTGGCAGTAATAGCAGACGGTGTAGCGGCAGGGGTTGGGGGTACTTTTGGCTGCTTTGCTGGAGTTACCTTTTCCTTGTTTGGTGCCACCTTAGGTGTTTCAGATGTAGGGCGACCTGCTTTTTTAGCAAGCACTTCTTCTGTCGCTTTGGCAGTTGCTTTCGCCGCCGCTTTTTCAAATTTTTGTTCAGCCTTACTTGGAGGCACCTCCAATTTGCCAGAACTTACCAATCGTATATGCCCTAGGTGATGCTCTGTATGCCAAGCATATAATGCGATGGCTTCGGGTAATAGGACGACGCGGTTCATCGCCGGATGGAAATAACCTTTTTCAAGATCCAACTCTGATAACGATTCCAAGAAATCGATCCATTTAGAATGTAGCACTTTTAGTAATTGCACAGATGGCTTTACTGGTGCTGCTTTCCCTGATTCCAGTTCGGCCCAAGCCTGTTCGTCATACGGCTTAATGATAGGATTTTTTTCGGTTACGGCCATTTTCATCCGAATATAGGCATTAACATGGCTATCGGAAAGGTGGTGAATGACCTGGCGGACTGTCCAGCCTCCCGATCGGTATGGTGTATCTAATTGGGTTTTAGTAATTTTTTTTAGAATTTTTTTCAATTCCTTTGGAAGACTGGCAATGACCATTATGTTTCTTTTGGTTTCATTGATGGTATAATTTTTCCCATATTCAAACTTGCCTATTGGGTAACGGCGACTTTCCTGCTTGTCCATTGTACGCTTATTTTCTATACAATTAAATTATTGTATGTTGTGTGAATAAATACTTTGTTGTTGATATTATTTTTTATTGATTAAGGGTATGCTTAGTATTTGAACGCAGTAGCAAATATTAAACGCGGCAAATGTAAAATACTCCTTGTTTATTTTGATAACGTAGGGCAATAAAAATAAAGTATGGATTGTTTTTAACTTTCAAAATTATTCTTGTTTTGATTTTAATAGTACAGCATCAAAACCCAATTCTGTAAGTTTTTCAGAACTCAGTTCCTCTAAACTTATGATTTCCAGTACATTACCATCTTTATTGCGTACGCTAACAATTACTTTTTCAGACAAATCTGCTTTTTGTTGTTCTTTCTCTGCTTTTTGTTGCAGACTAGTAGCATTGGTCTGTGCTTCTGCTAGTTTTGCCATAGCAAGATGTTCTCGTTCGGTGGCTTCCTTAATTTGTTTTTGAAGGCCTGCATTTTGTTCTGTGCTTTCACCTAATAACAAACGCAGTTCCTCTATTTTGGTTTTCACTACTGCAAGGTCATTTTCTCTTGCATTCTTTTCTTCTTCGGCCTTTATGGCGGCCATACGTGCGGTTTCGGCGCGCTCGCGGGAGGCCAATTCTTGGTTGATTTGTAATTTTTCACAATTTTGTAGTGCTAATAGTTTTTCCAAACTCACCAAATCCACAGACACGATATAATCAAGCCTGAATTGGTCTGTACTGCTATACACTTCGCCATTTGCACTAAATGCAATACCGTTTACGGCAATCTCGGTGTCCGTTTTCCTAAATGCACGGGTATAAACAGTGGTCAATTTGGCCGAACGCACATAATATGTTTTCTTTTTAACCAAATCATTTACCTTTTGCGAAGCTGTGCAAATATCCAAATATGGAATATAGTCTTCGGGCAAAAAAGCGACACCTATATCTGTTATGACTACCTCATATACAGCATCTCGTTCCACTTTGGTAGATGCAATGGCATAGGCACCATTGTGCTTGAATTTGGAATCTATTTTTGCATTAAAAATTACATCAGCCGTGGAAGTAGTTACAACTGGCGGTTTTCCCTCTTTTACAAAACGGGTCAATACAGAAGTTTTATTCCCTTCTATAATAATCATAGATCCAACCAATTGATCTATATTATTGACAAAACCCGCTAATCCTTTAATAAAAGTGCGACTTTTATAAGAATCGGGTAGGTCAAAGCCTAAGGTAACAGGGTTTAATGAGATTTTTTTTGAGCGTTGAGCCGTTGCAGTAGCAGTAAGGATTAGGGTGCTTATTAGAATAACGAATAGTCGCATTAGCGTGTTATTGGTAAATATATTAAAATTGAAAAAGGAAACAATTTCAAACGTATAATGGGGTTTTTTATTTTATTTCAGTAGCATTCCTAATCATCCTGCATGGCTGCACCCATCCAAATTGCCATCCCAATTAATGCGATCAATCCTCCTGGAAACAACAACGCCATGCTACCAACTGTCATTATTGCCCCACCATAAATTCGCCGCCGCCCAGGTGCCCAAGCATTGTATTTGTGGAACATCAATACCGCCAACCACGCCTCATACGTCGCAATCACATACAGTACTAGTGGCCACCAATGTGGATGCCATATGATGAGGTACACCCCACTAGGTATTAGCCAGAAATACATCAACAATGCGTTCTTTCGCCAGTGTCTAATAGCCGCTTTGCGCGAAATAGGCCGCATACTATATGGCTCTAAATGCTCAAAGCCACTACCCAATACCATTGCTACCAGCACCATAGAGGCAATATAAAAGGCAGGATGGAAAAAGCAAATCACCAGCAATGGAATAGCAATAATAAAAACGAACCATTGTGAACGCAGCATGGTTTTCCATTCGTAAGCATCTACCGGAACCCAATTAAACATGCCTGTTGTTCGATTCACTTGTCGCCGATACAACAAACCAGCGGGTAAAAACACCCAAACCAAACCAGTAAAAGCCGCAAGGGCATTTAAGTAGTTCAGCGCCAGTAAAGGAATAACGCTTAATATACCGCATATTCCCAGATAATCAGCAACGCAATATTGCCAATATGGCAAATGTCCCTGCTGTAAAAAAGTGGTATCACTACGGAAAAGGTGCAAAATACCAATAATTACACCGGAAATAGCCGCTGAAGTCCATAACCCTGTGGCACTCAAAGTATGCACCCCATTGAGCCACATGGGCATAGTTATAATGGCCAATACCGCCAAAATACCCCATCCGGCGGCGCGTAATAGCCGGAATAATTGTAATCCCCTAAATCGAAGCCAGTAAATCATATTTACCCGCAAAAGTAATCTAATTAAATAAATTATGAAAAATAGGGCGTTTTTAATATCCGCTTAACAAAAAGTGCTACTTTTGCGGGATTAGTTTGCCCTCAAGTTCCATTTTAATCATATTATATAGTGAAAAACATAACGCTGACCACCGCGGTTGCGTCGAAAACCGACGATCACCTCATCATTATAGCGGATGCAGACCATATTGAGCAAATTGCTGCGCACCTCCAATCCAGTGAAATGGATTTTTTACGTACAGCATATGCCAAAGAAGTACGCTCTTTTTTCTTCGCAAAGCCTTCGGGTTGTGTATTTGTACGAATACTCAAAACCGATAAGGACGCGAATACCGCCGCCGAAGATGCACGATTGGCTGGTGCCGAAGCACTTAAAGAGGTACTTGCTTACAAACTAGAGCAAGTAACCCTTAAAGAATATGCCAATGCTAGCCGCATACTCTATTTTGCAGAAGGCATGGCTTTGGCTGCTTTCCAGTTCTTGAAATATATCGATCAACCAGAAAAGAAAGCACATGTGCTCAAAACCATCCACGTGGCTGGAGTAGAGGCTGCCCAAATTGCTGAGTTGAATGCCGTAGTTGACGGCGTTTGCCACGCACGACGCTTGGTGAATGAACCATTTTCATTCCTTACTTCACCACAGTTGGCCTTAGAAGCCCAAGAACTGGGCAAAAAACATGGCTTTTCTGTCGAAATAATGGGTAAGGAGAAAATTGAGGCCTTAAAAATGGGTGGTTTGTTGGCCGTCAATAAGGCGAGTAAAGTACCACCTTGCTTTATTGTATTGGAATGGATACCTATCGATCCCCGCAACGACCAACCCGTTGTATTGGTGGGCAAAGGCGTGGTTTATGATACTGGTGGATATAGCATCAAGCCAAGCGAGGGCATGGAGTATATGAAATGCGATATGGGCGGCGCGGCAGCTGTATTAGGCACGTTTGTGGCCGCTGCACAAAACAAAATGCCCGTCCATCTTGTTGGGCTTATTCCCGTAACGGATAATTTAGTCAGTGCAGATGCAATTGTGCCAGGTGATATTATCCGTATGGCCTCTGGTACTACAGTTGAGGTAATGAACACCGATGCGGAAGGCCGATTAATCCTTGCCGATGCGCTGCATTATGCAAAAAAATATAAACCAGAATTGGTCATTGATTTCGCTACCTTAACAGGTGCTGCGGTGCGTTCATTTGGTAGCCAAGCCATCTGTTATATGGGCACAGCAAGCACTCAGATAAAACAAACACTCGAAAGTAGCGGTTTCAGGACTTATGAACGATTGGTTGAAGTGCCCCTTTGGCGCGAATATGGAGAAGACCTGAAAAGCCAAACAGCAGATATGCGCAATGTAGGTGGCCCCATCGCCGGAGCCATTACAGCGGGTAAATTTTTGGAGCATTTTACAGAGGGATACCCTTGGCTGCACCTCGATATAGCAGGAACAGCCTTCCTCAAAACTCCGTCTGGGTATAAAACAAAAGAAGGTACTGGGGCTGGTGTACGCCTCACCTATGATTTTTTAAAACAACAATATCTTAAGTAAAACTGCATGAGCAATATAATAATAGGTATAACTTGTGGCGATGTAAATGGTATAGGATTGGAAGTGGTCATCAAAGCCATTGCCATACAAAAAGCAGGTGCGCGTTATAGAACAGTACTCTATGGCAACACAAAAGTAGCCGCGTACCATAAAAATATTATTTCTGAGGAAAATATCCAGTTCTTTACCATCAATACTCCCGAAGAGGCAGTGGCAGGTAGAATAAATGTAATTAACTGTTGGAACGATAATATCAATATTACCCTCGGCAAACCCACCGATGTCAGTGGCGAATGTGCCAAATTGGCTTTGGAAAGGGCTGTGAAGGATTTCAAATCTGGTGCTATCGATGCTTTGGTCACTGCGCCGATAAATAAAGCAGCCATGCAAATGGCTAAATTCCCTTTTATTGGGCATACTGAATATATCACCAGCGAAATGGGAGCGAAAGACTCCCTCATGCTGATGGTGAGTGATAATTTAAGGGTAGGGGTGGTAACCAATCACTTGCCGATCAAAGAAGTAGCCGCAGCAGTCACCCGAGATAAAATTCTTCGGAAAATTCAAATACTGAACGAGACACTCAAGGTGGATTTCGGTATTGATAAACCGTTGATCGCTGTATTAGGACTGAACCCACATGCGGGCGACGAAGGAGCAATTGGTAAAGAAGACGAAAATATTGTTCGTCCAGCCATTGAAGACGCAAAAAACAAGGGTGTACTCGCCTTTGGCCCTTATCCGGCGGATGGTTTCTTCGGTTCTGGTCAGTTTGCTAAATTTGACGGCATTTTGGCGATGTACCACGATCAAGGACTGGTACCGTTCAAAGTCCTTTCTTTTGGCGAA
Organism: Chitinophagales bacterium; assembly: GCA_013297575.1. GTDB lineage: Bacteria > Bacteroidota > Bacteroidia > Chitinophagales > Saprospiraceae > M3007. The sequence continues at coordinate 6,405 of JAAFHO010000108.1, read as the reverse complement.
GGCGTGAATTATACAGCCGGTTTAGCATCGGTACGTACATCACCCGACCACGGTACGGCGTATGATATTGCAGGAAAAGGCGAAGCCGAAACATCGTCGTTTATCCGTGCCCTATATTTGGCTGCCGATATCGTGAAAAATCGCAACGAGTACCTCGATATGCGCTCTAATTCACTAGAACGCCGCAAACATAAAACGCTTACAGACGAAACTGGAGCAGATGAAGAAATTGTAACCGTTATTCCCGAGTAACTCGTAAGGATAACATTTAGGCACTTACTTCACTGGAAAGTCCTAAAATTTTAGAAAAATTAGACTTATCTTTTATCACCAAATATTTTATGAGCCATATTTTAGGCATTGATGTAGGTGCGTCCGGTATTAAGGGCGCAATCGTAGATTTAGAAAAAGGAAAACTATCGGGGGAGCGCTTTCGCGTTCCTACTCCTCAACCCGCAACGCCCGAAGCAATGGCAGAAGCATTTGCCCAAGTGGTGCGCTTTTTTGACTATTCAGGCCCTGTAGGTTGTGGTTTTCCAAGTATTGTTAAAAATGGCGTCTGTTTATCGGCGGCCAATATTGACGAGGCTTGGATCGGTACCAATATTGAAGAGGTTTTTGGCAAGGCAAGTGGCTGTAAAGTATTTGCCACCAATGACGCTGATGCAGCAGGTATTGCTGAAATGCGCCAAGGTGTAGGAAAAGGAGAAGACGGACTTGTTTTTCTGATTACAATTGGTTCTGGTTTGGGTTCTGCTTTGTTTTATAAAGGTATGCTCGTTCCTAATACAGAATTGGGGCATTTACTTTGGAAAAACAACAAGGTCGCGGAACAATGGTGCTCTTCCGGCGCACGTGAGCGACTCAAGATTGGCCGAAAAGAATGGGCGCGCCGATTTAATGAGTACCTGCACCATTTAGAACGCCTTTTTTCACCCGATTTATTTATCCTTGGTGGGGGTGAAAGCAAGTTTTTTGACCAGTACCAACAGTTATTTGATATTAATGCAAGAATTGTACCTGCAAAATTATTAAATAATGCAGGAATTATTGGAGCAGCAGCGTATGCGGCAGAACAATAATGAAGGCTATTTAGTAAGCCATTAAATCCTATTTGACCCATTGATAGACGGTAAATGAGCGTAAAATGTGGGTTTGTCCACATCAACGATATTTAAAATTATTACAAAATAATATAAGTGTTTCTATTTTATGCGTCAAATTTTAGTTCTAATGCTCGCCCTAGCGCTTTATACACAATGCGCTCAAAATACGCCAGCCCCAAGTACATCGGATGCTTCGGGTAAACTTTTGCGCCACGCTGTACTGTTCAAATTTAAAGACAGCAGTGCCGTAGCCGATATAAAAACCGTAGAAAAGGCATTCCAAGCACTTCCTGCGCAGATCAAAGAAATAAAGGCATTTGAATGGGGGACTAATAATAGCCCCGAAAACCTCAACCAAGGGTTTACACATTGCTTTTTTGTGAGTTTTGCCAGCGAGGCCGACCGTGCAGTATATTTACCACACCCTGCGCACTTAGCATTTGTAGAAGTGCTAAAACCACATTTAGATAAGGTATTGGTATTGGATTATTGGGCAGAAAAATAGTTTTTTTGCCTAAAACAAGCAGATTTTATAATAATTTTCAATAATTCGTTCAATTTGACCGAACTTCGTTGCCTTAACGAATATCAATAAAATTTGAACAATTATGAAACTACTTATTCTAAACACTTTTTTTCTGCTTTTTTTCCACGCCATTCTAACTGCTCAATCTACTCAAAAAGAACATTATATCGGTGCTTTTTACATGACCGATACCCGCTCTACCCCCGATGGTGGATGTTTAGTGTCGGGGCTTTCCGATGGTGATAGCATTCATGTTCGTCGATTGAATGCCAATTTGGAACCCATCTTTAGTACCACTTTTTCTGTAGCCGATTCAGTCGCTTTTCTGGATGAGGTAGTTGGGGTGCAAGCCATTTTGCTCAAAGATGGATCGGTCGTTGTTTTGTTAAATATTTTTCAATGCGATATTTTTACCAATTCCCAACTACTTCGGATCACTCCCGATGGTATTAATATCCTTTGGCATAAAAAACTAGATTATGGGTACGGCCAAATATTTACAGGCTCCGATTCCACTTTTATCGTAAGTGGATACGCCGTTTGGCCTGTCGCGTATGACCTAAATGGCGATGCCGTGTCTTTCGATTTTAACCTGCCGTGGCCAAATGATCGGATACCATTGAGTAATGACCGCTATCTTACAGCGGTGGATGATCGTGTGTTTATTGCTGACCTGCAAGGATACCCTATTGGTTTACCTTGGTTTTCACCCGAGCCAATCGTACGTTTAGATACTATATATGGAGGTGGTTTTATTGCCTTTGGTAAAAGTGACGCTTATATCCTGAACGAAATGCTCAATTTGATCGAAATACGCCCTATCCCGATTGCATTGCAAGACCTTAAGTTGATTACAAGTAAAGAAGGTTTTGTCGCATTGGTGAAGCAAGGGATCTACGAAAATACCATTATTAAAACCTACAACCCTAATTTTCAAGAAATTGCGGCTTATGATCTTGGTAGAAACCTCGTTACAAAGGGCACTTTTTTTGTGGATTATGCCAATGTCGATTTGCTCGATGTACATGGTGATAGATTTATTATGGTGGCCAACCATGCCATTTTAGACCCATCAAATCAGGTATGGCTATTTAGTGATACTACGGGCAACAGTGGCGCATGGTCTTCTACCTTGGATTTGGCCGTAACGGGGATCTCTTTTAGTGGTACACCCACAGGCACTGCGCAAATCAATACCTCACCACCAATTATGAGTACCTTTTATAGTGCCAACTATACCAATGTATATGTGCAAGTAGAAAATAAAGGCATGGATACCATTCAATATTGCAAAATAAGTTATTTTGGAGGCAATTCTTGCTACGATAACCCATTTTGTGGATCTAATGCGATCAGGGTTACAAAAGAATTTGGTGCTTTAAATCTCGCGCCCAATACATCCATCCTACTTGATTTTGATACGCTTACTGTTTTCTGCTCTACCCAAGATCTGCGTGAAATATGCTTAACTGCCTCCGAAATTAACCACGTCCGCGATAATAAAGATACCAACAATAGGTTTTGTGAATATTTCCCCACGTTATATTTGCCAACTAATGAACCAGCGTTGCAAAGGGTTCGTATCGCCCCCAATCCAGCAACCAATACCATATCCCTCACATTCGATAAGGTATTTGAGGGTACAGTAGCAGTGGTCAGTCCTTTAGGCACAGCAGTATTCGAGCAACAGGTTAGCGGCGCACAAGTCTATCAAATCAACTTACCCGAATTACCTTCCGGCAATTATTTTATCCGTTTGCAGGGCAATGATGGGCATACACGGGTCGAGCGACTCGCTATTATCCGATAAAAAATAATTTAGGCAAGGTAAATTCGATGGGTTTTAATCTATTGTTTGCATGTTTTTGTGCAAATATACTTGAATGTAAAAACTTTAACATTTGCTACCCTTGCGCTTCAAATATTTTGCTTATATTTGTAGAATTATTCACCAAAATAAAAATATTTTTTATGAAACATGCAATCGCTCTCTTCAAAGTTTTAGCCCTTTGGGCCATTTACTTATCTTTCTCACTCTCAAATCTACAGGCGCAAGATCCTGCGTCCTGTGGTTCGCTTACTCAACCAACCCTTTGCTCAAAATTCGATGCAATAGAACCAAACTACACTTTTTCAGTACCCACATCAACGAGTAGCTTAATATCAGGTTCATTTATTAATCAAAATATTCTAATTGAATCAAATTTTACGATTAACACATCTGTTTTATTTCAAAATTGCAAAATAAAATTTGGACAAAATGGAAAAATTACAATTATAAATGGGGGGGGGCTTAATAGTGTTAGTTCAAGATATTTTTCTTGCAGTACCAGCGGTTGGCTAGGTATTTCCATATCTGGTAATGGAACATTGCATTTTGAGAGTAACCATGTAGAGGATGCGCTTACGGGTGTAGAAATACTTTCCAGTGCTGCTCAAATTACTTTACTGTCTAATTATTTTAATCGTAATGCAACGGATATTTATGTGGGATTAAATGTAGCAGCCAATGCCGTTGTAGTAGGTAATACCTTTGAGTGTACTTCTAACAATTTTCAAAACACAAATTCGGATAACGGTATAGTGGCCAATAAACTCTCTACTATTTCAATAGGATCACCCCAGCCCGCCACCAGTTTACTCACCAATACAATACGATACCATAAATACGGTAGTTCGAGTTTCAGGGCAAATCTTACTTTCCGCAATACCAATTTTGAGTGTAATACTTATTGGGGCATTACGAGTACTTTTGGATCATTGGATGTTAGGGGGACAAATACCAAAAAATCTAATTTTTTGAACAACCGATACGATATTGTCGCTGAAAATACCGCACTTGATATAAGAAATTGCGATTTCAGAGGTTGTATTACACATAATATCATTTCCTCTAATAATCTTAATAACCCCCAAATTAATATTGGAGGGGCATTAAATACGATTGAACGAAATCTATTTACGATCAGTAATGGGAGCTCCACCGATTTGTATAAAACTGGAATATGGATTGATCGACCAAGTGGAGGAGGCACTAACCATAGCATATCACAAAACGATTTTATTATTGAAGCATTTGATTCAGAGAAAGAGCGAAGAGCCATAAAGGTTACAGGTTATACTGGTACACAAGGGAGCCTTGAATTGAGGTCAAATAATGTGTTAATGTTCCAAGGTGGAGGAAACCCGGCTGGAAATAAGGTTTCATCCCCTTTTGAGTTAACCGTAGGCCCTGCGCCAAACTATCTTTATCGTTTTAATGGGATTAGCACTAGAAACTTAGGCTCTGCCACTTCGTACGATTTCGGTAATCGTTGGGGTTTTTATGTACATGACTGGGAAGCGCCTTCGTCTGGTAACCATTTTGAGCAAAATACCATTTTCGGTGATGACGCCGAATTTGATTATGGTATGTGTGCATTCCATTTTTCAAATAGTGGCCCTTGGAATATGTGCGAGAATATTACCAATAACACTTTTCGTGGTTTCCATTTTAATTTTAATTGTGCCACGTCTGTTTTTGGGGGCAATAGGATAGGTGAGCATAAGCGGCCGCCTATTGTTGGTGCAGATAAAACTGCAGGACTGCTCATGGAGAATGGTAGTAAAATTGGAGTACAAGGGGAGGACACAAATGGCTTTCCTATTTGTAGGCACAATCATTTTACAAACGCCGATTATGCACCAGATGCTGGGGCTTGGCATAAAGGATCTTTTAACAATGTTAGTCAGTCAAAATTCTATTATAGCCTTGGTTCGGATGAATTACCTAATCCTATTCAGAGTGGTAGTACTTGGTTTTATCAAACAAGTTGTGGCGACCCTACGGGCCATTGCGGCGCGGAAGGCCCTAAATATACTGAATCGTTTAGTATATTGGAAAAGAATAGTTTATCCAGTTTTTCATCGGGTAATCTGACTGTTGAGGAATGGGAAACGCAGCAAGACTTGGTCACCAAAATGTTGTTTTACCCTGCGTTAAAGTCACTCAGTACTGATGCTGGGGTGTTTTTTTCAGATCGCGAGAATACTTCTCCAGGTAAATTCGCTCAGTTCAAGCAATTACACCACGAAGCCATGCTTATGCCCTCTAATCTGGAGGCATCTATCACTCAGGTACGCAATGCCATAGTGGCAGAGAATAGTAGTTTAGTTGCTTTGGATGGTACGTTGCAAACCATTTACGATTATCAGCATATACCCAATACTTTTTTTACAGCACGTGCGCAAATACTCGGCAACCTCAATAGCCTGCAGCAGCAAGAAGATGGGTTAATTGAATTGATCGAAGCAGAAAGAAAAATAAAATTAGATAATTGCGCGCTATTCCTCGCAGGGCTGCCACAAAATACTCCTTACGAGATAAATCAAGTAACCTTGAATGCGTTAGCCCTGAAAAAAAGCCGTGGTATTGATTTTGATGCTACCGATTATAACCTGTTGCACAATATTGCAGCCCAATGCCCACAACACGCTGGGCGAACACGCGAAAAGGCGATAGACTATTTACCATCGGGTGATGCTTACAAAATACAAACGGATATCCCTACTGAAATACCATGTGGTAGGGAAAATAAAAGTGAGCAATACAGCACAACAACGAACACCATACCGGTTAAAATAGCCCCTAATCCAGCAATCAATACTGTATCCCTCTCCTTTGATAAGGTATTTGAAGGTACAGTAGCAGTAATCAGTCCCTTAGGCACAGCAGTATTCGAGCAGCAAGTTAGCGGCGCACAAGTCTATCAAATCAACTTACCCGAATTACCT
>JAAFHO010000107.1 GCA_013297575.1 Chitinophagales bacterium | reverse complement strand
ACGCTCCAAGTGCTGCGCCAAGTAGCAATTTTATTGCCATAGCCACCCTTGGCGGCAATATGGGAAATGTGGCCAATGGTAGCGCTGTAACGTTATTTACATTTACGCTTCCAGGTGGTTGCAATACGGGAGTACGTCTTTTTGACAATATCAATGACCCCAATTCGAGTCAAATGCCCGGCGGACAGGATTTTAAAAATACGTTGGTCAATGGCCTTACCAATTTTGAATTCTACAACGGCACTAATGGCAATAATGTGGTATGTACACCTGCACCACTTGACTTATTGCGGTTTACGGCCAATCTCGAAGGAGAAAATGTTCGATTGGATTGGAAAACTGAAAATGAAATCAATGCAAGTCATTTTGAGGTGCAACGTTCCGAGGACGGCATTCGTTATGCTGCTATTGGCCGTAAAGAAGCCCATAATTTAAGGGAAGCACGCTACGATTTCCTAGACGAATCCGTACCCAATGCGCGAGTGGCATATTATCGTTTACAACAATACGATTTGGACAATACGGCTGTTTATTCGCCCGTGCGAATGGTACGCTTACCGAGTGAACGCCTTCGGCTTTCGGTATCTCCCAATCCTGCTGCACGTGGCTTAGTGATTACCATAGGGGCACCAGAAGAGATGGTGGCTGCTGTGCAAATACACAATGCCGCTGGCGTACAAATGTACAGCGAAAGGCATACGTTACAGTCGGGAGCAAATGAAATAACGCTGGCTGTGACGGATTGGCCGGAAGGAACATACGTCGTTTCGGTACAGGGTGGAACACGGCGTAATGAACAACGATTTGTCGTAAAGCACTAGCCTTGCAGTATCCATCCGCACTATTGATTTGGGTGGTTGCGCTGTTGTTTCCAGCATACTGGATCAGTGTAATCGATCATACGCCCTTTTTTTGGGATACTGTTCAGTTGGCCTCCAAACATGCGCATTTTTTTTACGAAAATGGCTTGCAATGGCGTGTATTACCTGCTCATATTGATAGTGGTCATCCGCCATTGTTGGGTTACTACCTGGCACTGTGTTGGACTATTTTTGGTAAGTCGTTATGGGTAAGTCATTGGGCGATCTATCCTTTTTTAGTGGGTTTAGTCTATCAAACCATTAAAATTGGTCAATTTGTAGCAGGAAAATGGGGGTGGTTTTTATTGCCTATACTATGGCTGGATCCTGTTACCGCTGGCCAATCGGTACTGGTTAGCCCCGATATTATTTTGTTGTTCGGTTTGTTGTTGGCTATTAATGGGGCATTATATCAACAGCCAATTTATAGCGTTTTAGGTGGGATTTTAATCTGCGCAATTAGTATGCGCGGCATGATGTGTGCTGCAGCCCTTGCATTTTGGTTATTTTTTATTGCAAATGGGTCGGTATTTCAAAAAGCAAAAGCGATCTGGCCCATGTTGCCCGGTGCTGTGGTTGGTCTGATCTTTTTAATTTGGCATTACAAGGCTGCTGGTTGGGTAGGTCATTTTGAAGGCTCCACATGGTCGGCGGCATTCCAACGAGTAGATGGAAAAGGTTTTTTGCGGAACATCGTAATTCTCGCTTGGCGGTGGATGGATATGAATCGCTTTTTAGTGTGGTTTTTGGTTGCTTTTTGGTTTTTCCAGATAGGGAAGCGTAGTTTTTGGTCGCAGAACAGATCAATACTTGTTTTATTTTTATGCTTGGCCTTCTTTCTTTCGCCCTCGGCTTTGATCTATCAAAACTTGTCGGCGCATCGGTATTTTTTACCTGTATTTGCCGTATTACATGTATTGGCCTTGTCTATCATTGTGCAGTACAAAATTTCAGATTTGAAGAAAAATGTATTACTCACATCATTGGTTGTCATCATTGCGGCGGGCAATTTTTGGGTATATCCAAGGGGCGTTTCGATGGATTGGGATAGTACGTTAGCACATTTGCCGTATCACAATTTACGGGCAAAAGCGATGGATTATATTGCAGATCAACATATTGATTTACAAACAGTTGGGACAAGTTTTCCAAATTTGAATACTGGAGAAAATCTTTTATTAAATAGCGACTCAACGTCAATGTCGGCACTTGATTTTCAAAAAAACCAATGGATTTTGGCTTCCAACGTACTCAATGATATAGATGAACCAGAGTACGCTGAACTGGCGCAACATTGGCACCTTGTACACCGCTGGGAGCAGGGTATGGTTTGGTTTGAATTGTACAAAAAAGAAGTAGGAAATTAATGCAATATGCGTTTATTTTTTAGGCTACAGTAACCTGACTTTTGGCAATAATGGGTTGGCAGGTATTTTAAAAACGTTACATCTTTGTACAATCAAACAATTTCTAACTCATTAAAAGATGTATATTATGCGAATTAAATTTATCCTATTTGTGCTACTCGGCAGTGCGCTCACCAGTTTTGCACAGGTTTCTAATAACCTCACAGCCAACAATGTGGTGGCTACATTTACCAATAATGGTCTGTTTTTTAATAATGGCACTGTGGGCGGTTTTGAACCCATTGTGAATGGCGTTAAACAAGCCAGTTTATTAGAAGAGGCAGGTTTATGGATTTCTGGGCTTGATGCTGGAGGCAACCTAAGAATGTCCATTGCGTTTCAGGGTAAATCCGATTTTTCATCGGGCACACTTGATCCAGTGACAGGTGCACCATCGGGTTTTCTTAAAAATAAAATTTGGAAAGTAACCCGCGAAGAAATCGAACAGCATAAGGCTGATTATGCCGATAATGGTATAATCGACAACCCAATTCCTGCTATTTTTGCATGGCCTGCAAAAGGAAATGGCTCGTTTGAGGTATTCAACAATGGTCTGCAGTTACCTAATACGCCGCAAGCACTTGCACCTTTTTTTGATGCTGATTGGACGGGCACTTACGATCCAAGCAATGGTGATTATCCGGCTATCGAGATACGCTATTGTGGTCCCGTTGAAGGCGCAAAGGAGATTTGTTGGTATGTGATCAACGATGCTGATGTCCCCGGTAATCCTGCAACTAACGGAGGAAGGTTGAGGGTGGAAATTCAGGTAACCGCTTGGGCTTACGAGTGCAGTGCCGAAAATGCTCCCCTTGGGAATTCCATTTTTACCAGTCTAAAAGTGATTAATAGAGGCTCCATAGCATTAAACCAAGTTCGTTTTGGTCTTTACAATGATTTTTCTATTGGAGGGGAAAATGATGATTTTGTGGGTTTTGATCCTTTGCGCAATCTCAATTTTGCGTATAATGGCGGCAACAATGATGCGCTTTATGGTATTAATGCTCCATCTATGGGGGTAGATTTATTAACTGCACCTCGGAAGCCAGTCGTACTTCCTGATGGTAAAGATTCCATTGTTGAGACAAATGTGAACTATTTTGTACCGTTTAATCCATTGCTCACCTATACAAAGGAGGGCATTCTGAATATGATGCAGGGGTTAAATGCCGATGGGTCATCATTACCAAATAATGGCCTTCCTTACTCAGGCAATCCGAACAATACCAATGAACCTTCTGAAATTAGTGCCGGTAACACACCGGGTAATCGGGCAACGATTACTACGTTTGAGCCATTTGAACTTAAACTCGGCTCACAGAATCAGATCTTGTTTTCGCACTTTTTTGCACGAAAAGCAGACTACTCTTCGCTAAAAAATCAATCGTTGATTTATGAACTATCGAATGGTGTACAACACTTTTATGATAATTGTTTTGAATCAGACCCTAGTTTTGACCCTTGCGCCTCTGTATCTGTTGCAGCGCCTGAAGTCGCCGCAATAGATGATGATATCATATCTTTCCCCAATCCCGTGCAAGAAATTTGGTTTTTAGAAAGCAAAAACGCTTCCATTATGGGTGTGAGCCTAACGGATATCCAAGGAAAACTGGTATTCCAACAGCAAGGACTTCCATCCAATACCCTTGCGTTACATCTTTCTACGCTGCCATCGGGCGTATATACTGCACAGGTAAGAACGGATAATGGTGCGGTAGCCATGAGAAAACTGGTGGTAGCACCCAAATAATTGTTTGTAATACGAATGGAGGGCATTTAGTCGTAACTTTGCCCTTCATTCTATTCAAACAATGTCAAGAAAAAATTTAATTATCCTTGCAATACTGCTGCTCGCTGGCGGTTATTTTTACTGGTCGCGCCTACCACGATACGGAACAGGTAGTATGGTTGCTGATTTTGAGATCGTGCAGACCGATGGGAAAGCCGTAAAACTGAGTGATTTGCGGGGCAAACCTGTACTTATTCATTTTTGGGGCAGTTGGTGCGGGCCATGCAGGCAGGAGAACCCAATGCTTTCCGATTTATATAAGATGTACCACGAAAAAGGTTTGGAGATTATCAGTATTGCGATTGAACGCAATCCCGATGGTTGGGCGAAAGCCATCGAGCACGATGGTATTCAATGGCCAATGCACGTAATGGAATCGGGAAGTTTCGATGGTCCTTTGGCCACACAGTTCAATGTACATGCTATTCCAGCCTTGTTTTTGGTGAACAAATCCGGGGCTTTGATGGCGAGCAATCCGAGTATTGCAGTATTGGGTAGGATGGTGATGGAGCAATGTCGATAAGAAATACATCGTCTCTCCAAGGTTTTAAATTGCATTCCCTTACAGCAAATTGCATTCCTAAAAAAACGCCCTATATGATTTTTTCAAACCATATAGGGCATTATTTATTATAGCAACAAGAATTGATATCTACTATTCGAACTCTAAAGAAAGGATACGGATCACTTCTTGAACCGTTTCTTCTTCTAAGTCGGTACGACGAACAATCTCTTCAAGGCTAAGATCCAATACTTGACGAGCCGTGTCGCAACCAATGCCTTTGAAGGCTTCGAGTACCCATGGTTCGATAGCATCTGAGAATTCTTCGAGATCAACGTCGTCGATTTCGTAGCCTGCTTCTTGATTTCTATACACGTCGATTTCGTAGCCCGTAAGTTTAGTGGCTAATTTGATATTAGAACCACCTTTACCGATGGCCAAACTTACTTGGTCGGGTTCCAAAAATACACTTACGCGCATTGTGTCTTGGTGTACTTCGATATTCGTAATTTTGGCAGGCGTAAGCGAGCGTTGGATATAGAGTTGTAAATTGGTGGTATAATTGATGATATCGATGTTTTCATTGCGCAATTCGCGCACGATACCATGAATACGGCTACCTTTCATACCCACGCAAGCGCCCACGGGATCTACGCGTTCGTCGTGGCTTTCCACCGATATTTTAGCGCGTTCGCCTGGAATACGCACGATATTTTTAATTTCAATGATACCATCCTCGATTTCGGGTACTTCCGCTTCCAGTAGTTTTTGCAAGAAACCAGAATCGGTACGGCTCATCATGATAAAAGGCGTATTGTTACGCATTTCAACTTTTTTAACGATACCCCTCACCACGTCACCTTTGCGGTAGTAATCGCCTTTGATCATTTCGAGGCGAGGCAGCACCATTTCATTACCGGTGGCATCGTCGAGGACAAGAATATCCTTTTTCATGATTTGGCTAACTTCTCCCATCACTACATCGCCCACACGCTCGGAGTAACGGCGGAAAATATCGTCTTTTTCCAATTCCATAATCCGCGACACGAGGGTTTGGCGTGCAGCCATAATAGCACGACGGCCAAAGTCTTCAATCGACAATTGTTCGTAGCATTCTTCTCCAATAGACACACTGGAGTCGATACCCACTGCTTCGCTTTCGCTTACTTGAGCGCGTTCGTCGGTTACCTCGCCATCGTGTACCACTTCGCGAACACGCCAAATTTCAAGGTCACCATTATCGGTATTGACGATTACATCAAAGTTTTCGTCAGAGCCATATTTTTTCTTAATTAACGTGCGGAATACATCTTCCAACACGCGCACCATGGTGGGGCGGTCAATTTCTTTTCCCGATTTAAACTCGGAGAATACATCAACTAATTTTAACATTTAATTATTTATTTTTTAAATTATTGGCCGCACCTCGGCTTGGCTCGGCTACCCGGGCATCTCGGCTTCGCTCGATGACCGGGTAGCCGAGCGAAGCCTCGACGGTCACCGAGCGAAGTCGAGGTGAAGCCGAGTTGGTAGCCGAGCGAAGCCGAGTTGGTAGCCGAGCGAAGCCGAGTTGGTAGCCGAGCGAAGCCGAGGCTAAAATATCAATTGCACAATAGCCTTATGGATATTGGTATAAGGTATTTCGATTTCGACTTGTTTTTTAATTTTCTTTTTACCGTCTTTTTCCACCACTTCCTTGGTAAGGACAATTTGAGTTTCGTCGGCTTTAATCAATGTGCCCTCTTCCGTGGTTTTATCTAAAAATGTCACTTCTAAGTCTCGACCAATATTTTTGACGTATTGGCGGGTAAATTTTAGCGGACGATTAACGCCTGGACTACTTACTTCGAGGACATATTTTTCACCCATCCAGTTATTGGTATCAATAAAACTTTCAAGGTATCGGCTAATGCGGTGGCATTTTTCAAAGGTCATGGCAGAATCACTGTCAATAAAAACATGTAAGCGATTACTGTTGCTCCTGTATTCAATATCCACTGTAAAGCAATCGTGATATGCTTCGTCTGTGGTATATTTTTCGTCTAATAACTGCGTAATTTTTTCGGTCAATTCCATATTTTGGACAAAAGAAAAGGGAACCGTTTGGGTTCCCTTCTACAAGGTATTCTTCTAAAGTGGTGCAAAGGTAAGGTAATTTGATTGAGTTTTGCAATAGGTGTACGAATTTTCTTTGAAATACGTGCTTTAAATTGACTTCTCCAATAGAAACAGCCAACTACTCGGCAATATAAGAGTGCCAATGTTGGGATAAAATAGAGATTTATTCCGATTGCATTCCTTATCTTTGCCACATGAAGATACTACGTCTATTGCTCAAAGCGGGGCTTTTATTTTTTTTAGTTCTGGTTCGCTCGGGCGATATAGATTTTTCGCCTATATTATCGATGCTCAAGGTAAAATACCGTAGTGCCGCCGAGTACTATTTGGATCGGGTATCCGATATAGGTATCTTTTTGCTTTTGCTCGATTTTATCCAATTGGTTGTTATCTTTTTTTATCGGCGGAGAAAACGTATTCGTGGAAGCGACAATTTTATTGTGGGCATTGGGCATATTTACTCTATTGTATTGGTCATGGGTCTCATCATTGGGATTTTGTCGTTACTCCGTATTGACCCGAAATCGTTACTCACCTCTATTTCTATTGTTTTTGCGGGTTTGGCCATCATCACTAAGGAATACGTGGCCAATATGATTACAGGCATGATTAATACTTTTTCGGGCGAGATCAGTATTGGCGATAATATTGGTATTGGTTTGCACAAAGGAAAAGTGCTGGATGTTACACTTCAGAAGGTACACCTCCTGAACGACGACGATGACGTGATTTATATCCCCAATACGTTATTTCATACTATGGAAGTGGTGAACTATACGAAACGGCTGATCAAACGCACCAGTGTAGAATTTGAGATTGGGATTAGCCACCTAAATAACGTGGAGGAAATAGAAAAAATGTTGATCGAAACCCTTAGTCCATTCCACGAAATGATTCAAGAAGATAGTTATTACCTCCGTACTGCCGAAGTACGTAAAGATTATGTATTGATGAAATTTCAATACATCCTGAAAGTACCCAATAAGGATATGGAAAGGGTGATTCGGCGCAAAACAGTGCGACAGGTGGTTGAATTTATTAGCACGCGAGAGAAAATTGTGGGACAACGACCTGAATTATTGTAGTGATTGTTTTTATAATGGGCCATACAAAGGGTTGTTTTTTTGAAATATATCAACAATAAAACACCCATTCCATTCTAAACATTGGACTTACCTTTACCCAATATTTTGGTCGAAAAATCGTTTTTGCTCGCGTTTAAATTTATCTATCATGCGTCAATTTTATACTCCATTTATTTTTACTTTTGCTTTGGTGTTTTGCGCACAATGGATGGGCGCACAAGATATTAATCTATTGCTCGATAACCTAACGATGGAGCAAAAACTGAAAACGCTGGAATATATCCGCAGTGTCGGAACGGATATTGACCAACAGATTATGTGCAGTTTTGAACAATTGAACCGGCAAAAAAAAGCACAAACCATCAAGTATTTGATTGCCGTACAGCCCAATACCGATGGCCGGCCCATGCGGACAGGAGTCATTTGTAGCCGCGATACTTTAAATTTTGGTGTGCTTGAAGAAGGCTTGACCTATATCGACTCTGTGGAAATTACTAATATTGGCGAGGTACCCTATTCGATTACGAGTTACCAAACAGCCTGCGACTGCGCTGTACTCAAAATGCCCGATCAACCCGTGCTGCCCGGCGAAAAAGCGATGGTTCGTATCGAATTTAATAGTTTTTCAAAACGCGGAAAAGTAAATACTGGTATTGTTTTGCAAGATAATTCCTTGCCCAATGCCCGAACTATTATTTATGTAAAGGGAGAAGTGACAGCGCAAAAAAGAGCAAAGAAGCGCGCTTGGGAGGATTAGCCCGATGAACAAGAACATTAGTTTTGGTGTTTAAACCCTTATCATGTTAGGATTCAAATTTAGCGAATATACTCCGGGCGAAGGTGGAACGCCATTTGATCGTCTGTTCAAACTTTTTCAGGAAATCATGCTCTATACCTCGGGCAATGTGGGAGAGGCATTATCGTGGCTCAATGAGTTGGACCGCCAATACAACCTTACCACAGATGAGTACGGTATGGGCGATTTTCTACGCGATTTACAGGAAAAAGGCTATATCAACAACGATCAAAACTCAGAAGGTGGTTTTAATCCTACGCGCAAAATGGAAATCAGTCTGCGCCAAAAAAGCCTTGATGATATTTTTGGCGACCTCAAACGCGCCAAAAGCGGCCACCATAAAACGGGTTTTGTTGGTCGTGGCGACGAGCATACTTCGGAGATCAAACCTTATGAATTTGGTGACCCATTGGAGCAAATGGCCGTCACAGATTCGCTCCGAAATGCTTATATCAACAACGGAATCGACGATTTCAAACTGACACAGGAGGATTTGGAAGTTCACGAGACTTTTTTCCAAAGCCAAATGTCGTCGGTATTGATGATCGATATTTCCCATTCTATGATCTTGTATGGCGAAGATCGTATTACACCTGCTAAAAAAGTAGCATTGGCGTTAGCGGAGTTTATTCAAACCCGTTTCCCCAAGGATACGCTCGATATTTTGGTTTTCGGCAATGATGCTTGGCCCATCGAACTCAAAGATGTGCCGTACCTGCAAGTAGGCCCTTACCATACCAATACAGTGGCCGGTTTGGAACTCGCATTGGACATCCTCAAACGCCGCCGCAACCCAAATAAACAGATATTTATGATTACCGATGGCAAACCTACTTGCCTCAAAATTGGTAAAAACTATTACAAAAACTCCTTTGGCCTCGACCGAAAGATAGTGAACCGCTGCCTAAGCCTCGCCATGCGCTGCAAAAAAATGGATGTGCCTATTACTACATTTATGATTGCGCAAGACCCTTATTTGGTACAATTTGTGGAAGCGTTTACAGCAACGAATAATGGTAAAGCGTTCTATTCCTCGTTGGAAGGCTTGGGATCGTTTGTATTGGAAAGTTATAAAAAACGGAAGCGGAAATAGGTCGAAAACGGTTTATTAAGACAAATAGCACCTATTGAAATGGGCCGCTCGGAAAGTACCGAGCGACCCATTTTTTTATGAATAATTAAAAATCAAACAATCATTTTACTACTACCAGCGTCTTAGTCACCATACCAGTTTCAGTCCGCAAATTCACCCTGTACAAACCAGGCGTAAATTCAGCACCATCTACTTGAAATACGGCTATACGCTGATTTTCTGCTACAACTTGGCGCAATACCAGCCTGCCTACCGCGTCAAATACCAATAAAGCACCGCCGCCAGCACCCACACCTTCTATACTGACTGTCACAGTAGAAAGTGCAGGGTTAGGGGCTAGTTTTAGATCAAGGCTATTATGCTGTTGAACACTTAAATCCGCATCCCTAACTTCAGTACCGATATTACCCATAGCACCGCCACAATTAACGGTGACGGAGAACGAGCATTGCGAACTTTGACCATTGGGCGCTAGTGCTCTAAATGTATTGGTCGTAACGCCAGCAGGGAATACTGAACCACTCGCCAAACCCGTGATTAAGAAAGGCGCCAGCGTAGCCGCACAATTATCCGAGGCTGTAGGGTTAGGATAAATGGCTATTGCAGTGCAAGGCGTACCTGTGCCAGTAAGCACTACTGCTGGTGGACAATTGATGACTGGCGGTTGGTTATCTGTTACTGTTACTACCATTGTACAGCGGCGGGTATTGCCCGCAGCATCCGTGGCTTGGAACACTACATTGCTATTGCCAACGGGGAAAGTAGATCCGCTTACTAAACCACTGATCCGGGTTGCTGTACCACTGGTGGGGGCACAGTTGTCCGTAAATGTAGGGTTTGTATAAGTAGCAACAGCGTTGCAGGTATTGGTTGCGGCAACTAGATTCATAGCCGCTGGGCAAGTCATAGTGGGTGCTTCGGTGTCGTTTACAGTTACCCTAAAAGTACAAGTTTTGGTCAATCCTGCACCGTCAGTAGCCCTCCATGTAACAATAGCAGTCCCTTTTTGGAAGGTAGAGGTGCTATTTGCACCACTGGCAGTAGGCGTAGTGCCGCCGCTGATCCATTGAAGTGGTGTAGCGGGTAGGCTACAATTATCGGATGCTATTGGGTTGGGGTAAGCCACTGCTGCGCTGCATTGGCCTGCATCAGTGCTGCGTACAATATTGGCGGGACAAGTGATCGCAGGTGCTTGAACATCTGTAACGGTAATGGTGAACGAACACGTTTTAGTAAGACCCACTGCATCGGTGGCTTGCCACACTACGGTAGTTATTCCTTTTTGAAATATTGCACCACTGATACCGCCATTGCTATGAACGGCACTACCTCCTGCGCAATTATCAGAATAAATAGGTGTAGTATAATTAACAACTGCACTGCAAAGATTCGGATCGGTAGGGCGTATGATATTAGCGGGGCAAATCACTGATGGCGGCTGCGCATCTACTACCATTATGGTGAAAGAACATGTGGCCGTATTGCCCGCATCATCTGTGACACGAAAACTATTGGTGGTTACACCGACAGGGAATGTACCGTTGGATACAATACCTGCCGTTTGTATCGTTGAACCAGAGCAGTTGTCGGTACCTACGGGAGTGCCATAGGTCACTTCTGTACTACACTGGTTTAAGGAGTTGGATCGCACCATATTTGAAGGGCATGTAATTACAGGCAACTGCGTATCCAATACTGTTACCGTGAAGGCGCATGTTCTAGTATTGCCTGCTGCATCTGTCACTTTAAATATATTGGTTGTTACCCCAACAGGAAACACACCACTTGCAGCGATGCCAGCCGTTTGTATTGTATTTGGGCTAGGGCAGTTGTCGGTACCTATCGGAGTGCTATAGGGTACTACGGCACTACATAGGTTGACCGTATTGGGTACGCCTCCTATGTTTGCAGGGCAAGTGATCGAAGGCAGTTGCGTATCATTCACAGTTACCGTGAAAGAACATGTGGCAGTGATACCAGCGTTATCTGTCACTTTAAATATATTGGTTGTTACGCCAACAGGAAATACACCACCGCCGGCTATACCAGCCGTTTGTATCGTAATTGGATTAGGGCAGTTATCTGTACCAACAGGAGTGGTATAGGGTACTACGCCACTACATAGATTGGTCGTATTGGGTACTCCTGCTATGTTTGCAGGGCAATTGATTGAAGGAGGAGTAGAGGAGCATGACATGGATATTTGGTAGTTACCAGTTGTATTAGCAAACCCTGTTAAATAAATATAGTAGGTAACATCTTTTACGGAACAAATAGATAAGGCTGCAGAAAATTGGCCAATACCTACATCATCATTACTCGCAAAACAAGAGAGTGCACCACAAGTGCCTGTATAAACACCAATCTTAGTATCAAAGCCACTCCCCGCAGTATTGATATTAACCACATCGCCAGT
>JAAFHO010000106.1 GCA_013297575.1 Chitinophagales bacterium | reverse complement strand
GAATAGCCTTTTTAAACGGCCAAATAGGGCATTAACTTACAAATCACACAGATCACGCTGCCATTTGATAAATTCTACCTAATTTTGCCTTTCATTTTTTATTGCAAACCATGCAAATACAAGTTTTTAAAAGTAAAATTCATCGGGTAAAGGTGACACAAGCCGACCTGAACTATATTGGAAGTATTACGATTGATGAGGATTTATTGGAAGCCGCCAATATTATAGAAGGGGAAAAGGTACAAATTGTAAATAATAACAATGGTGCTCGTTTGGAGACGTATGCTATTCGCGGCGAACGGGGCAGTGGTGTTATTTGTCTTAATGGTGCTGCTGCGCGCAAAGTACAAGTGGGCGATATTGTTATCATCATTTCCTATGCATTTGTAACGCCAGAAGAGGCCAAAACCTTTAAACCTGTTGCTATATTCCCAGACGAGACCAACCGATTAGTCAAAAAATAAACGATGCTTTTTTTGCTCCTTTCCATTGTATGTTCTGTGCTGTTGGGATTTATTTTCAAACTGTATGGACGATACGGGGTGGATAGTTTTCAGGCCATTGTCTTTAATTATGTCACCTGTGTGTGTTGCGGGTGGATCTATTCGGGTCGTCTGCCACTTGGCCCCGCAGATGGCGATGAAGGCAAATGGCTGCCCTATGCCCTCGGATTGGGTATTGTGTTTATTACTGGATTTACGGGTGCAGCACTCACTGTTAAGCATTTTGGCGTTACCGTGAGCCAAATAATGCAGAAAATGAGTATTTTAGTGACTGTTCCATTTGCTATTTTGGTCTATCACGAGTCTGCTAGTGCCTGGAAAATCATGGGTGTTGTGATGGCTTTGGCGGCAATTATTTTGGTCAATTGGCCTAAAAAATCCGATACACTTACGACGACCCATTCCAATAAAAATTTGATTTGGTTACCTATTATTACTTGGGCTTTGTCGGGCGTAATTGAAATAACTTTTCTTTGGGTACAGGGCGAAAAGTACGTTTCGCCCGATAATGTACGCTTTATCAGTACCGTTTTTGGTACGGCAGGTGTGCTGGGACTTATCGTTGCGGCTTTTAACTGGGTACGCGGCACGATGGTTTTTTCTATTAAAAATGTGTGGGGCGGTATTATTTTGGGCATACCTAATTTTGGTAGCATGTATTTTTTGCTGCGAGCATTGGGGACTGGCTTGGAAGGGTCGGTTGTATTTCCGGTGATCAATGTTGGGATTATTTTAATCACCACGATTGGCGCGGTCGCATTGTTTAGGGAACGGTTGAGTGCTATTAATTGGATCGGTTTCTCATTGGCGATGCTCGCCATTATTTTGATGTCGCTATGAGTTCCCCCGGAATTTACACGCGACCATTTATGCTGTTGTGCTTGTCGCATGCCCTTTTTGCAGGTAGTTTTAATATGATGATCCCCGAGTTGCCCAATTATTTGGACAAAATGGGCGGCGGCGATTACAAAGGTTGGATCATTGCATTGTTTACGCTAACGGCGGGTCTTTCGCGGCCTTTTAGCGGAAAATTAACGGATACCATTGGGCGTTTACCCGTGATGTATGTAGGGACTATTGCTTGTGTGGTGTGTAGTGCGTTATATCCTGTTCTGCATTTTGTGACGGGTTTTATGATCCTGCGCTTTTTTCATGGTTTTTCAACGGGATTTAAACCAACAGCCACAGCGGCATACGTAGCAGATGTGGTACCAGAAGACCGACGCGGCGAGGCCATGGGCATACTGGGTATTTGTCTGAGTGTTGGGGCTTCATCGGCACCACCTTTGGGTAGTTGGGTATCGAATACCTGGGGTATTTCGATGATGTTTTATAGTTCGGCGGTATTGGCGGTTTTTTCGATTGTGATCTTGCTCAATATGCCGGAAACCCTAAAAGAAAAGCAGAAATTTACGCTAGCACATTTAAAAATTGGAAAAAAGGATATTTACGACCCCAAATCGCTGCCCGCCGCTATTGTGATGTTATTTTGCTACTTGAGTTATGGCATTATCCTGACTTTGATTCCTGATTTGAGCGATCACTTGGGCGTGAGCAATAGAGGGACTTTCTTTTCTATTTTTACTTTATCGAGTGCCTCGACGCGTATTTTTGCGGGGCGTATATCGGATCAAATTGGTCGTGTTCCGGTACTTAAAGTTTCTGCGTGGGTAATTGCCGCGTCGATGTTGATTTTGGCTTATGCCAATACTGCTTGGTTATTGTACTTGGGTGGTTTGGTATTTGGATTGGGTAATGGTATTTTTTCCCCAGCGATTAATGCCTGGACGGTGGACTTGGGTGACCAAAAACAACGTGGCCGTGCTTTGTCCACTATGTTTATTGCCTTGGAAATTGCGATTGGCGGTGGTGCATTATTTGCAGGGTGGTACTTTGGTTCGGATATTCACCACATGCCTATGGTGTTTGTTGTTGCTGCGGTAGCATCGGTGTTGGGCTGGGTTTATTTGCAATTTTTTTGGAAAAAACCACATAAGTAAACTTAAACGTAGCGTACACATTTATCTTCTAATGTGGTTAAGATATTAGACCATAACTACCTGATTTATCGTTTATTCGCAAAGGCCGTAGTATCCAAAGTAGTTTATGTTATACTTTTGCCCTCCCGAACCTCCAAAAACAATTAGCATCAAATCAAAAAAGTACAACAATGTCAAAATTCATACTCCCACTCCTAGCCATTATGCTGGGTTTGACCGCTTGCGGCCCCAATTATATCTATCAATCCGATAAAACCGTAGCGGACGGCCAGTGGATGTACCGCGATAGCGTGGTTTTTGATTTTAATATCAAAGATTCCAGCCATTTATATAATTTGTACCTGAATTTTGATGCCCAAAAGGATTATGCCAACGAAAACGTTTATGTGCGCCTCAACACGATTTTTCCTAGCGGACAACGGTTAAGCACCGTCCGCTCTTTTAATATATTTGATGCACAAGGTAAAATATTGGGTAAAACAAGCGGAAACAGTGCCAAACAGCACATTATGCTTCAAGAAAACACGTTTTTTAATGAATTAGGGCAATACCGAATTGTCGTAGAACAATTTATGCGCAAAGATTCCCTCATCGGCATCAATGCCATAGGGCTTGATATTGAGCAGTTGGATTTACAAAAAGGCAAATAATGGGTATTAAGATGCCACCAAAAAGGTAACCCACGCAAATAAATAGGCCATTATACCCATTACCAAAAACTGCAAAATAGCCCACCGCCACCTGCCAGTTTCTTGCTTTACAACCACCAGCGTACTCATACACTGCATCGCCAAAGCATAAAAAACAAGCAGCGAAAGACCCGTTGCCGTGGTATAAATCCTTTGATCCGTATCGCGAAAACGATCGTTCATCATTCTGTCTTTCAAAGTTGCATAACGCTCAAAAGGCTTTTCATCGCCCGCCGCACTTTCTTCTTTTTTCCCCACACTCTCCAAACTATAAATCACGTACATCGTGCTGTTAAATACCTCACGCGCCAAAAAAGACGAAAGAATGCCTATCCCAATTTTCCAATCATAACCCAATGGCCGAATAGCAGGCTCAATAAACTTGCCCACTTTGCCCGCCCAAGAATACTCCAACTTGTACGAAGCCTCCAAATCACCGCGATCTGCATCCGTCCTAACACCAGCAGTTATGTCCATTGATGCGCTATTTTTTGCTTTTTCTGCAATATCTCCAGGACCAAAACTGGACAGAAACCACAAAGCAGAAGTAATAATCAAAATGGGTTTCCAAACGCCTGCTACAAAACTTTTTACTTTATCCATCACCGTCAGCCACACGTTTTTCCAATGTGGCACGCGATAAACAGGCATTTGTAACGTGAGGAAAGAGGCCTCCCGCGTTTTGAGTATCTTGTTCAATACCCACCCCGATGCAAGGGCCGTCACCACGCCCAATACATACATAGCACCAAATACTTGCGCCCATATCCACCAGCCTGCACGAGGTAATGCGATGGGAATCAACACCATATATACAGGAATACGCGCCGAACAACTGATAAATGGCGTTACCATAATCGTAATGATCCGCTCTTTCCAGTTACCGATCGTCCGTGTGCCTTTAATAGCAGGTACGGCACAAGCCCCACCCCCAATCAACGCTACAATACTCCTGCCGTTCATGCCAAAACGACGCATCATTTTATCGAACATAAAAACCACCCGCGTCAGATAACCCGACTCTTCCAACATAGCAATCAGGAACGAAAGCAGGGCAACCTGTGGCACAAAAACCAATACGCCTTTTAGTCCTTCTAATATACCTTTTGTAATAAAATCGGTGAGCCAAGCAATTTGTAAGGGCGCTACTGCGGCTTCCGCTTTTTCAATAAGCCATCCCATAAGCCCTTCTACCCAACCTCCAGTAATTTCGTAACCATAAAAAATGCAACTAAACACAAGCATCATCACACCTACAAAAATAAATGGACCAGCCACACGATGGGTCAACACCGCATCAATACGATCGGTAGTAGTGGTTGGAAAAACAGGAGGATGCTGGATGGCCTCCTGAACAATAGGCGTAAATCGGTCAAAACGCGACAGTGTTTCTTCCACCTGCGCGCGCAAAGATTGAAATTGTTTGGTTTCCGTTATTGTACCCAAAATAGCCTTTTCGGCACTATTGAGAAATGGTAACCAATCTTTATGATGCGCCAAAAGCAAAGCGCGATAGGCATTGGAAATACCAAAATTATGTTTTATTGCATCAGAAACACTCGTTTCGTCGTCGCTAAATTTGTAAAATGGTTTGGTCAAAACTGGAGATATAGACTCCATTTGCTCGATTACAGCCGATAATTGCGCAATATTTTCACCCGTCCGGCCATTCACCAGTACGACTGGCACACCTAATTTGGCCGCCAAAGGCTGTACTGTAATTTTGATGCCTTCTGCTGCTGCCAAATCAATCATGTTCAACGCGAGAATTGCAGGAATTTGCAGATCCAAAATTTGTGTAAAAAGCAGCAGGTGTTTTTCAAGGTGGGTTACATCAGCGATATAGACCAGCACATCTGGGAAATGTGGATCGGTAGTGTGGGTCAGTACTTCTGCCAGTACTTTCTCATCGGAAGAGGTCGGATAAAGACTATACGCGCCCGGGAAATCGACGAGCGAAACGCGGCGACCTTTGGGCAAAGTAAAACTACCTTCTTTTATTTCAACGGTAACCCCGGGGAAATTGCCTGTTTTTTGGCGTAAACCAGTTAATTGGTTAAAAACCGTCGATTTTCCGCTGTTGGGATTACCGACTAAACCTACTTTGAGTGGCTGCAGTTGCTGCGCGTCCTTATTCATCCAGAAAATAAAATGCTTAAACCGTCAATAAAATCTGCTCCGCTTCTTCCGTGCGTAATGCTAAACGCACACCATCCACTTTCACATAAAATGCATCCCCAAACGGTGCTTTGCGCACCATTTCGATCATTGCACCCGGCAAAACGCCCATTGCGGTCAGTTTACACGCCAATTCGGGGTCGGTAAATGAAACTGCTTGTGCACTTTCGTGTGCTTTTAACTCGGGTAATGTGCGGTATCGACGTTGCATATAATGTTATTTAGACTAAATCAACAGTGCGAAGGTATGAGTTGTTCTGCGAAGTCCGTACTTTTGCGCAGATTTTGACAAAATAAATACAATGAAGCAACACAATTTCTCAGCCGGGCCGGCAATTTTGCCAGCACCAGTGCTCAAAGAAGCTGCAAAAGCAGTCGCTAATTATCAAGGAATGGGTCTTAGTTTACTCGAATTGAGCCATCGCGGCCCTGAGTTTACGGCCATCATCGAAGAAGCCAATGCCCTCATGCGCGAACTCCTCGATCTACCGTCCAATTACCACGTACTTTGGCTTTCGGGCGGTGCAAGTATGCAGTTTTGTATGGCACCGATGAATATCCTCAACGAAAACGAAACCGCAGCGTATATCGACTCGGGTGTTTGGGCAAATAAAGCCATTAAAGAGGCTAAATTATTTGGGAAAATTGATGTAATTGCTTCATCTAAAGAGCAAAACTACACATTTATCCCCAAAAACGGCAAAGTACCGAAGGATGCAAAATACCTGCATATCACGAGTAACAACACGATATATGGCACACAATGGGCTAAATTCCCAAAGTCATCTGCACCATTGATCTGTGATATGTCCTCCGATTTCCTAAGCCGCCCTTTTGATGTAACGCCTTTTGGTTTGATCTATGCCGGCGCACAGAAAAACCTCGGGCCAGCGGGCACTACTGTGGCTATCGTCCGCGAAGATATGTTGGGTACTGTACAACGTGCGCTACCTTCCATGTTGGATTATACTACTTTTATCAAGGAAAATTCTTTGTACAATACGCCGCCAGTTTACCCAATTTATGTATCCATGCTAACCTTGCGTTGGCTCAAGAAAAACGGTGGATTAAAGGGCATTCAGCGCAAAAACAAAGCAAAAGCGGCTATTTTGTACAACGAAATTGATCGCAACCCGATGTTCAAAGGTACAGTGACAGACAAAGCCGATCGCTCTCTGATGAATGTATGCTTTGTGATGGAAGAAAAATACGTACATTTAGAAAAGGAATTTATGCAAATTTGCAAAGCCAACGGCATGTCGGGCTTGGCAGGTCATCGTTCTGTAGGTGGTTTCCGTGCATCAATTTATAATGCTATGCCACAATCAAGTGTACAAGCATTGGTAAATCTGATGGCAGATTTTGCGAAAGCAAAGGCGTAGTTTTTTTAGGGCGCAATATGTTGCGTAATATTGGTACACGGATATTATTTCAAATCATCCGTGTACCAATTGCTTTTGTTACCAAATTGACTTCCACTCTTTTCAAATAAACCATCTGACGGCGGCGGCGGCTTGCGGTTGATACATAATTTAAAATCAATAAATATCAATGTAATAATCAACCAAATTTATGCACTAAACCCAAATTAAATAGGCTTCAGTTGTATGCCTAAGTTTTTAATTTCATATAATAAAACACAATGTACCACTCACTTAAATTGTTCTTAATCAGTGTTTTAAGTTTTTTTAGGCATAAAAAGTCTTATTCTCAAGACGGAGAAGATACAGCTCTTGCTGCTTTTTTTGAAGGTAGAAAAAAGTATAAAGGTTTTTTTGTAGATATTGGGGCGCATCATCCAGTTCGATTTTCAAATACGTGGATGTACTATCGTAAAGGCTGGAAAGGTATCAATATTGACCCTACTCCGGGTAGTATGCGCTCCTTCAAAATGCTACGCTCTAGAGATATTAATTTGGAGATTGGTATTGGGGAGACTCGCTCTGAGATGCTTTTTTATTGTTTTAATGAAGCGGCACTCAATACTTTTGATACTGAATTAGCAGAGACAAGAAATACTGGAAAACCATACTTCATCAAAAAAACCTTACCTGTGGCTATTTTGCCACTTCGCGAAGTACTTGCATCGTATTTGCCCAAAAACCAGATTATCGATTTTATGTCGGTGGATGTTGAAGGATTGGATTTAAAAGTCTTGCAATCAAATGACTGGAATTTGTTTCGACCAACCTATTTGTTGGTCGAAGATACGCATTTTAGTGCTGATACGCCTAAAGAGTCTGAGATTTACCAATATCTAAATAGTGTTAACTATCATTTAGTAGCCGTATTAAGGAGGACTATTATTTTCGAGTCTAAAATATAAAATTAATTTCAAATAAAATACCATATTTCAAAACTCAAAGAAATTAATCAGGCCCAGAATATCTTATTTTTTCAAAAAATCAACCAAACCTTTAAAATAGGCTGTTTGATCGTCCCACATCGACATATGACTGCCGTTGGCGCACAGTAGAAAACTACCTTTCTGAACCTGCGTGGACATCCATTTCATATATTCAGGATCCATCGTATCGTGTGTGGCACCAATAACAAGGGTAGGAACCGAAATTTTTGGCAAATCCTTTGAGCGATCCCAATTTTCTAATCGTCCAGCAACACCAAATTCGCTAGGGCCTTGCATCAGCACATAAATATGGTTGTTGGCATGGTTGAGGCCGCGTTGCATCGGATCGGGCCATTGATCCAGCGGTAACCGACAGATATGCTTATTGTAAAAATGCGGTGTAAGCAGTTCAAAATATTTCGGATTTTTGTAATCACCTTTTGCCTCCAACATCATAATAGAGTCTAAGACTGGCTTGGGCATTTGTTTGGAAAGTACATCATTGGCATATTTGTCATAGGCAATACAATCGGCCATCATGTTACTGATAATGAGTCCTTTCATATTTTGTTGGTATTTGAGTGCGTATTCCATCGCCAAAATACCTCCCCACGAATGCCCAAGTAAATAAAAATTGTCCTTGTTCAGACCCAAAGCCACGCGCACTTGCTCTACTTCTTCTACAAATCGCTCCGTTGTCCACAGCGAATCATTATTGGGCTGATCGGAATAAAACGACCCTAATTGATCGTAATAAATATATTCGATGCCTTCTTGCGGCATAAAACTATCAAAGCATTCAAAATACTCGTGGGTACAAGCAGGGCCGCCGTGCAGGAGCAGCACTTTGGTTTTGGGATTATTGCCCACGCGCTTTGTCCATACCTTAAATTTTCCTTGAGGGGTTTCTATTTCAACCATTTTCACACCGCCCGTTTTTACGGCATCGGTAGAAGTATCTTTTAGGTAATCAGAAACGGGGGCTGGTTTACCGGTGCAAGCCAAAAAAGCGAGCAAAATGCCAAAAAAAGAAATTTTTATCATCCTATAATTTTTAATTTTCCACAAAGTACATATCAATATCTGCTTTGTTTTTAATGGGTATTTTTCCGCGGTATTTACAAGCAATTTGGCCTTGAAGGGCCTCGTACGCTGCTCCAGAGAGGTTAATACGTCCAGATTCACTAGCCTGCTCTACCCGCGCAGCAATATTAACCGTATCTCCCCATATATCGAATGCAAATTTTTGAGCACCCACGACACCCGCCACTATCGGCCCCCGATGGATACCAATACGGGCATGGTATTCTGGTAAGTTTTGTTGACCACGTTGCGCGTTCCAGGTGGTCAGCCAACGTTGCATATCCCTTGCAGCATTCACGATTTGTATGGTTTGTGCACCTGTATCTTGTAGTCCACCTGCCGACAAATAAGCATCGCCGATGGTCTTTATTTTTTCTAATCCATGTTGCTGCATAATCTCGTCAAAAGCCTTAAAACAAGTATCCAGATCATTGACCAATTGCTGCGGCGTTATACGCTCGGCAATCTGGGTAAAATTGACAAAATCAGCAAAAAGTACGCTGACATCCTCGTGAAAACGCGCGCTGGTACTACCCTTTTGCTTCAATTCTTCGGCCACTACAAATGGTAAAATATTGAGCAACAACCGATCGGATCGCTCGCGTTCGGCACCGATAATTCGATTTTTTTCAGAAAGCACTCGGCTATTGTGTTTGGCGCGTAGCAAACTGTACGCAATTCCGCCCGAAAGCAAGAGCAAAACAGCAGCAATTGCATAAGAAAAATTACGACTGGCCTTGGCCTCGCCCAATGCGAGGTTTTGGTTGGTCAACATCAGCGAATCCACCCTTGAGCGAAACAAAAGCGAATCGAGCATCTGGCTTTGTTGGAGAAGCATGAATTCCACCTTCATTTGCCCTTCCGTCATTTGGTTGAGTGTTGCTTCTTTTTGGCTCAATTGCGCCTGTAATGCTTGGCTTTGCGCGAGCATGCGCAAAGCAATTGCCCGATTGGTATCGGCAGCCATTTTTTCTTTGTGCAGTGCAGAATTCAGGTTACTTACTTCTTGTTTTAGTTCACTTCTTGTACCTGATGCAACAGCAAGGGGCGCACCTCCTGTTTGAATTTGAGCAATTTGTTGCTCTATTTTCTGAATATCTGCTGCACTTCCCTTATTTTCTGCTATTTTTTTCAATTGCTCAAAATTTTCCATCATCAATGGATCATTTAGGGCATTATTTCTTCGCAAAACATCATTGCTCTTGGTAAAATATTGTTCGGGTCGCTCTTTTTTCCCAAAAAGCCCTTTGCGTTTGGATAGGAATTGTAATGCTTTTCCCAATCTGTTCAATGCTTTTGCCCGAAGTAGTGGCGCATTAATTTTTTCAGCAAAACTTTCCGCTTCATTGGCCAAATCATAGGCTTTATTATAGTCGCCTTGTGTAATTGCAACATCAACAACATTAATAAATTGTTCTACGCGGGTTTTGCCAGAAGCGCCACGGGCGGCGTTTTCTAAATCTACCAAATTTTGCGCTGTAATTACGGTACTTGTTAAAAAAAAGATGAAGATGCTAATGGATTTCATTACAAATGCGTTTTGTTAAAAAACTAGGCCAAGGTACAGAGAAATATTTATTCATTATGCTTTTTATACTTTTTATACTCAAAAAATATGCCATTTCTATCTATATTTGCGCCACAAATCAATTATGTATGAAAAGACCTAAAAAAGACGAGTACGCGCCGTTTCACAATACTTATATACAAGCGTTGCCAGCAAGAGGAACGGCATTGGCATTATTAAAAAGTACTTGGAAAGAGACGATTGAACTTTTTGGCGCGATGCCCGAAGAACAAGGCGATTTCACTTACGAACCAGGGAAATGGACCAATAAACAGCTATTGATCCACTTGATCGATACGGAACGGGTATTTGCATTCCGCTTGTTTTGGTTTATGCGTGGCGATCGCGCTCCATTGCCGGGGTTCAATCAGGATTTTTGGATGGAATATGCCGATGTGTCCAACCGAACCATCAAAGATTTGCTGAAAGAATTCAAATTAGTACGCGATCACACGTTGCTTTTGCTCAAATATTGCTCCGAGGAACAATCCAAGCAGGTGGGTACTGCTAGCAATGCCCAAGTGAGCGTTCGGGCGTATTTTTACCTTATTGCAGGCCACCATATCCATCATTTAAAGGTGTATAGGGAGCGATACTTATCCTGAGGTGGAGCGCTATTTCTTTCATATCGCCTTCAAAGGGATCAACTACCGCGGTTGGCAATATCAGCCATTAGCGATCAGTGTTCAGGAGACAATAGAGGCCGTGATGAGTAAGGTACTCAAAGAACGGATCAAAATCAACGGATGCGGGCGTACCGATGCGCAAGTACACGCCAGTCAGTACATTTTTCATGCAGATTTATCAAAAGAATACGATTTTGATGTGCTTTTTCGGTTAAACCACGCCTTGCCGCACGATATTGCTTTTTTTGAAATGTTGCCTGTTTTGGCGCAATCACATGCTCGTTTTGATGCGGCCCAACGTACCTACGACTATTTTATCCATACGCGAAAAGATCCTTTTCTACATGGCGTAAGTGCCTTGTACTCGGATCAAGCACTGGATTTAAAAAGTATGCAGCGGGCGGTATCGCTGTTGTCCAAATACGATGATTATTACGCTTATTGTAAATCGCCAAACAGTTTTGAACATACAATATGTCGGGTCTCTTCAGCGTATTTATGGACCAATAAAGTAGGCGACAGGTTGCGCTTTCAAATTACAGCCAATCGTTTTCTAACGGGCATGATCCGTATTATTGTGGGGCGGCTACTGGATATTGGAAGGGGAATTATGAGCGTAGATGCCTTTGAAGAGCATTTGAAAAACCTCGTGACGCCAAATGACATTACGCCAGCATACCCACAAGGCCTTTATCTTTCAAAAATAGTGTATCCTTACCTCGACTTAGCACAACAAACCGATTTTGCGGCAGTGTTTCAATATGAAAAGGAAGACTATTGGGAGGAAATATCTTTGAAATAATTAAGGAATGAGAATTAAATAAAAGAACAGATTTGGCGGCCTTATTTTGCCCCTCTTTTCGTTATTCATCGGTTGTTTAGTACCACTAAACGCCCTCTTCATGCCTTAATAGTGACAAAATCGTCTCCCCAAATCTGTACCTTTATTTAATTCTCATTCCTTAAACATTAAAAAATGAAATATTTGCTTTTTATTTTCCTCGCTTGTACTACTAGTGCAGCAATTGCGCAAAATGCGCACAAGTCGCTACGCCAAGGCGATGCCGCTTATGAAGGCGCACGGTACAACAAAGCGGAA